>DASXNK010000067.1 GCA_036495095.1 Candidatus Dormiibacterota bacterium
GAGGTGCTTCAATCCGCTGCGCGGCGACCCCGCGTGCCTTCAGCAGGGTGAGAACCGACAGTGCAGGGCGTGGTGAACGACGACCGGCGGATGACCATCATCGAGCACCTCGAGGAGCTCCGGAAGGTGCTGATGATCTCCATGGGCGCATGGGTCGTCGCCACCTTCGGCGCCTTCTTCTTCCACGACCGGCTGCTCGCGCTGCTGGAGAAGCCGCTCAAGGAAGTGCTCGGCAGGGGGAATCACCTCGTCCGCGCGCCGATCGTCACCACCCCCACCGAGCCGCTGACCATCCCCCTCAAGGTCTCCGCGATCGCGGGGTTCGCGATCGCCCTGCCGATCATCCTCTGGCAGGTGTGGACCTTCGTCTCACCGGGGCTGCGCAAGGCGGAGCGGAAGTTCGCCTGGCCGTTCATCGTCTCGGCCGTGCTCCTCTTCGCCGTGGGCGCCTGCTTCGCCTACCTCGTGATGCCGGTCGGGCTCAACTTCCTGGCCGGGTTCCTCGGGTCCAATGCCGAGTTCCTCCCCGACCTCAACGCCTACCTCAGCTTCTTCACGATCCTCATCGTCATCTTCGGGGTGACCTTCGAGCTGCCCATCGCCATCCTGCTCCTGGGCCTGCTCGGCATCGTCTCCTCACGCTTCCTGCGCAACCGGCGCAAGGGGATCTGGGTGGGGATCGTCTTCGTGGCCCTGGTGGTGACCCCGGGTGCCGATCCCTTCACCCCGACCGCGCTCTTCCTGCCCCTGATCATCCTCTTCGAGGCCAGCATCGTGGTCCTCGACAAGGTGTTCAAGCGCTGACCGGCCGCCCTCCCGACGAGCCGGCGGTGGAGTGGCCGCCGCTCGACACCCTGCTCCTCGGCGAGCCGCCGCCGGTCGGCGAGCCGCCGACGACGGGATGGCGCACGGGGTGGCCGGTCCCGGGGCTGCCGGCGGTGCCGGAGCCGAGCGCGCAGCTCCAGGGGTAGGGCTGGCAGGCGGAGGTCTCCTGGGCCTCGGGATAGGCGCAGTGCGAGCTCGGGGTGCCGGTGAGGTGGTCGTCGGCGTCACCGTCGCCGTCGCACTGGCTGTTGTGGGCGCTGCCCGGCGCGGCCAGGCCGAAGTCGTGGAAGACGATCGGGTCCGAGGAGGTGCCGGCGTAGCTGCCCGTCGACGGCCAGGTCACGGTGGTGCCGTCGGGGTAGACGGCGGTGACGATGGCGCTCACCGATCCGCCGGAGCCGACGGTGAGGGTGGCCTCCTCGGAGCGGCAGGCGCTGCCGCCCTCGCAGGGCGCGTAGCCCTCGGGGTTGGTCGCGTTGCCCGGCGGGGTGACCGTCTGCCGGATGGTGTACGTCCCCGGTCCGGGCGCCGCGAAGCTGGCGCAGCCCTTGCCGGCGGCGCCACAGCTGCCCTGCTGGAGCGGGCATCCGGCCGAGGGGCCGAGCGATCCGGTGCCGCCTGTCGGAGTGGTCACGGTGATCGACACGCCGCCACCGCCGACGGTGTAGGCGGCGCCGCCCAGCGCCTGCTTGCAGGAGTCCATGGTCTGGACCCAGACCCCGCCGCCGCCCCCGCCCGATCGGTGGGTGCTCGCCTGCACCGGGCCCGCCCCGGCGGCGAAGGCGCTGCCGCACGCGGCGACGAGCAGTGAGATCGAGGCGACAGCGAATCGCAGGCGCATCGAGCGCATCATCCGTCCTCCCTTCCATCGCGGCCGCGTGCCTGGGCAGGCCGTCTTCCGCGTATCTACAACGTGCCCGGGACGCCGAACCTTGCGCGACGAGCGAGGGTCAGGAGCCGGGGGCCGGGGTGGGGGAGGGTCCGCGTGGCACCACCGTGATCGTCCCGGTCATCTGCGGGTGGTAGCGGCAGTGGAACGCGATCGTCCCCGAGTCCGGGGTGGTGAAGGGCGCGGTGTTGAGCTCGCCGGGGTCGGCGTCGGCGCTGGCGTGCACCGAGCCGGCGGTGAACGAGTGCTCCACCGCGCCCGCGTTGACCAGGGTCACGGTGACCAGGGATCCCGCCGGGACCACCGCGGTGGCCGGGTCGAAGCGGAGGTCGCGGGCGGTGATGCGGAGCTGCACGCCGCCGGGATTGGGGCCGGCGGTGGTCCCGCAGCCCGCGGCGGCGAGCCCCAGTCCGAGGCCGAGCAGCGCCGCGGCCGGGGCACGACCGGTCACACCACCAGCACCTCGACCCGGTCTCCGACCACCCGCGAGCGCAGCCGGGGGAGCGGGGTGGTGAGGTACTCGCGGTCGACCGAGGCGCCCTGGAGGTCGAAGGAGGCGCCGTGGCAGGGGCAGCGCAGGCTGTCGGCCCGCGCCTCGAGCAGGCATCCCATGTGGGTGCAGACCGCCGAGAGCGCGTGGACGCCGCCGTCGGGATGGGGCACGAGCACCCCCTCCACCGAGCCCGCCCGGAAGCGCAGCGGCCGGCCGCCGGCGAGGTCCGCGAGGGTGGCGACCGGGTGCCAGCTGCCGGTGGCGGGCACCAGCTCGCCCTGGGCGCGGTCCTGGTCGGTGCGGCGCACGCCGAGGTCGACGGCCACCCCCGCGGCGGCGGCGGCGGCGATCCCGCCCCCGATCAGGAAGCCGCGGCGGCTCGGCTCCCGGCGGCGGCCGGGGGCGGGCTCGAGCTGCTCGCGGAGCTCGGCCTCGAGCCCGGAGACGAACTCGGCGGAGGGCAGGTCGGTGGCGGTGCGAGCGCCGCGCAGCGAGGCGGCGACCTGGAGCAGCCGGGCGTCCTCGGGGTCGGCCTCGAAACGCGGCGGCCGGCGATCGCGGAGCAGCGCGTCGACGAAGCGGCGGACCCGGCGGTCGCCGCGGCTCACGGGGCCTCCTCCGCGACCCGGGCGGCGGCCCTCAGGCCCCGGTGGGTCAGCACCTTGGCGTTGCCCTCGCTCACGTCCATCTCCCGGGCGGTCTCGCGCACCGACAGCCCCCGCAGGAAGCGCAGCTCCAGCACCCTCCGGTAGTGGTCGGGGAGGCGGGCCAGCAGGGCGGCGACCCGCCGGCGGTTGGAGGCCCCCTCGTCGCCGCTCGCGGGGAGCGGCGACGGCACCAGGTCCTCGGCGTACTCGGCCATCACCACCCCGTAGTGGGTGGCCCAGTGCTCGGCGAGCAGGCTGCGGGCGGTGGCCCGCAGGTAGGCGCGCGCCTCGCCCTCGGAGGCGGTGGGGCGGAGCCGGGGGAGCGCCTTCAGGAACACCGTGGCGGTGAGGTCCTCGGCGTCGGCGCGGTTGCCGCAGCGGGCGAAGACGAAGCGGTACACCGGGACCACGTGGGCGCGGTACAGCGCCTCCCAGCCGGTGGTGTCCTCCCCACCGACCACGTGCAGTCGCGATGCCGGGCTGCCTGGCTCCATCGACCTCGGGTCTCCTTCGCCACGGGACGTGTCGGAGTCTCCTACGCCCGGTGGTTACAGGTATCCCTGGGTGCCCCGCAGCACCCCGGACTCGGCGAGCCGGGCGACCGCGCGGCCCCGGTGGGAGACGGTGTCCTTCTCCTCGGCGCCGGCCTCGCCGAAGGTGCGGCCCAGGTCGGTGGAGAGGAAGGCCGGGTCGTAGCCGAAGCCGCCCGTTCCCCGCGGCTCGACGAGCACGCCGTCGCACGAGCCCCGGGCGATGATGACGTCGGCGCCGGGCCGGGCGAGGGCGAGCACGGCGACGTAGCGCACCCGGCGGTCGCCGGGGGTGCGCCGCTCCACCTCGTCGAGCAGGCCGCGGAGCCGGTCGGCGTCGCTCGCCGCCTCGCCGAGCCAGCGGCTCGACCGCGGCCCCGGCCAGCCCCGGAGCGCCTCCACCTCGATGCCGCTGTCGTCGCCGAGGGCGCACAGCCCGGTCGCCTGGGAGACCTCCACCGCCTTGGCGCGGGCGTTGTCCTCGTACCCGGGCCCGGGCTCGTCGACGTCACCGGCGAAGCCGGCGTCGTCGAGGCTGAGCAGGGTCCACGGGTGGTCGCGGAGCAGCCGCCGGAACTCCACCAGCTTGCCCGGGTTGCGGGTGGCCACCACCAGGGGCGTCCGGGGCATCAGCCGGGGTCCCGCCATCAGCCGCGGCCCCGCTCCACCGCCTCGCGCTGGATCAGGAAGAGCTCGTCGAGGCCGATCCGGGCGAGCCCGAGCAGGGCGTCGGCCTGGTCGCGGTCGAAGGGCTCGCGCTCGGCGGTGCCCTGGATCTCGACGTAGCGCCCGTCCTCGGTGCCCACGCAGTTCATGTCGGTCTCGGCGGCGGAGTCCTCGAGGTAGTCGAGGTCGAGCCGCGGCGAGCCGCCGACGATGCCGACGCTGACCGCGGCCACCTGGTGGCGCAGCGGGTCGGTGACGAGCAGGCCGGCCTCACCCAGGCGCGCGGCGGCGAGGGCGAGGGCCACCCAGGCGCCGGTGATCGAGGCGGTGCGGGTGCCGCCGTCGGCGACGAGCACGTCGCAGTCGAGGATGATGGTGCGCTCGCCGAGGGCGCGGAAGTCGACGGCGATGCGCAGGGCGCGGCCGATCAGCCGCTGGATCTCCTGGACCCGCCCGTCGATGCGTCCCTTCCGGGAGTCGCGGTCGCTGCGGGTGAGCGTGGCCCGGGGAAGCATCGCGTACTCGGCGGTCACCCAGCCCAGCCCGCCGCCCTTGCGGTACGGGGGCACCCGCTCCTCGATGCTGGCGGCGCAGAGCACCCTGGTCTCCCCGACGGTGATGAGCGCGCTGCCCTCGGCGTAGGGCACGGCCCCGGTCTCGATGGTGGTGGGGCGCAGCTGATCGGGACGCCGGCCGTCGGGACGCACAGGTTTCCACCTCAGGACGAAATTGGAGCCGCCGGGAGTGTAGTCAGGTGCGCTCCCGCACCGGGCTGCTGGCACAATGCCTAGCACGTGCCGATCTGCCTCTGCGGAGAGCCGCTGCTCGCCGACCACCGCTTCTGCGCCGCCTGCGGGCGTGCGCAGCCGGTCGAGCGCGCCGCCCCGGAGCTGCCGGGGTGGCCGTCGGTCCAGCAGCGCGCCGCCTGGGGGCTTCCCCCGCCGGCCCTGCCGCGGCGCCGCCAGCGTTCCCTGGCCGCCACCGTCGGGGCCACGGCGCTGGCCCTGGTCGCCATCCTCGGGGTGGCCTTCGCGGTCGGCTACCGCTCCGCCAGCCTGGCCCCGCAGGCGGTCGCCCGCTTCATCCCGGGGCCCTTCGCCACCCCCGCGTCCTCGCTGGTCGCCCAGCCGCTCGCGGTGGTGGCCGACCGGGCGCTCAGCCGGGTGGTCACGGTGCAGGTGGTGACCAGCACCGGCGAGGAGTTCGGCACCGGCTGGGTCTTCGACGCCCGCGGCGACGTGGTCACCAACAACCACGTCATCGAGGGCGGCTCGGTGATCCGGCTGGTCGACAGCACCAAGCACATCCATGCCGGCACCGTGATCGGCTTCGACCGTGCCCAGGACATCGCCGTGATCCGCTCCCTCGACCAGGCGGCCTCGCCGCTGCCCGGCGAGCCGCTGCCCCTGGCCACCGACGGCGACGCCCCCCACCCCGAGCAGGTGGTGGTGCTGGCGTCGACCAAGGCGACCAACCACCACCCCCTCACCGTGGAGACGCTGGCCCTGCTCCACCAGTCGATCCCGGTCCAGGGCGACGGCCAGCCGGGGACGCCGGGTGCGGGAGGCACCACCTACGAGGACATGATGGTGCTCCACGGCGAGCAGATCTACCGGGGCAACAGCGGCGGCCCGGTGCTCGACGCCTACGGGAGGGTGGTCGGGATCATCACCCTCGCGAGCCAGTCGACCCCGCAGGCCTTCGCGATCCCGATCTCGCGGGTCGCCGGCCAGCTTCACGGCTACGCGGCCCGGAGCACCCCCGCCTCCTAGGGCGCAACTGGAAGAATGGACCGGGTTTGGGACCCTGGGGCCCGGGCGATAGTCTGAGTACCGCCACCGACCCGCGCCCTCCGCGCACCATCCGGGAGCTCCCGTGGACGACCGCACCTTCGACATCGCCGTGATCGGCGCCGGCCCCGCCGGGCTCGCCGCGGCCCTGTACGCGGGCCGCAGCCTGGTCCGGACCGTGGTCATCGAGGGCAAGGCGCCCGGCGGCCAGCTGCTGAACACCGAGCTGATCGAGGACTACCCCGGCTTCGTCAGCATCCTCGGCCACGAGCTCGCCAGCCAGATGATCGAGCAGGCCACCCGCTTCGGCGCCGAGATGGTCTACTCGCCGGTGGAGCGGATCCGCGTCGAGGACGACGGCAGCAAGGTGGTCGAGACCCACGACGGCGAGTACCGCGCCGCGGCGGTGATCGTCACCTCGGGCGGCAATCCCCGCAAGCTCGAGGTGCCCGGCGAGGAGGAGTACGCCGGCCGCGGCGTCTCCTACTGCGCGGTCTGCGACGGCGCCTTCTTCAAGGGCGAGCACCTCGCGGTCATCGGCGGGGGTGACGCCGCCGTCGAGGAGGCGATGTTCCTCACCCGCTACGCCAGCAGGGTGACCCTCATCCACCGCCGCGACCAGCTCCGGGCCTCGCCGATCCTGGTCAACGAGGCGAGGGAGGACCCCAAGCTCGAGCTGCTCCTCGACACCGTGGTGGAGAGCATCGAGGGCACCCCGGTGCACACCGCCGACCACTCCGGCAAGGTGACCCACCTCCACATCCGGGACGTCAACACCGGCGAGAAGGGCACCCTGGACGTCGGCGGCGTCTTCATCTTCGTCGGGTTCCTGCCCAACACCGGCCTGGTCGACCGGCACGTCGCGCACGACGCCGGCGGCTACTACCTGACCGACCCCTACTCGATGATGACCAGCGTCCCGGGGATCTTCGCCGCCGGTGACGTGCGCGCCCAGCTGACCCGCCAGATCACCACCGCGGTCGGCGACGCCACCACCGCCGCGCTCGCCGCGACCAAGTGGGTGGAGGAGCGGGCCAAGGGCAACCCCGACCCCTTCGGGACCTTCATGAGCGCCTCGCGGGAGGGGGGCTGGGTCGGGTGAGCAGCATCGTCACCCGCGGCGGGGACGGCGGTGAGACCAGCCTCCTCTACGGCGGGCGGGTGCCCAAGGACGACCTCCACACCGAGGCCTACGGCGCCCTCGACGAGGCCATCTCCGCGCTCGGGCTGGCCCGGGCCACCGAGACCGACCCGGCGCGGGCCGGGCGGCTGCTCGCCCTCCAGCGCCAGCTCTTCACCGTCGGTGCCGAGCTCGCCACCGGCAGGGGCGAACGTCACCTGCTCGAGAAGCACTTCCCCACCGTCGATGCCGCGATGGTCGACGAGCTCGAGCGCGAGACCCACGCCCTCGAGGAGCGGGTGCCGCTGCCCCGCGCCTTCGTCATCCCCGGCGGCACCGCGGCGGCGGCGGCGGTGGACATGGCCCGCACCCTGGTGCGCCGCGCCGAGCGGCGTGCGGTGGCGCTCCACCGCGCCGGCGAGCTCGAGAACGCCGAGGTGCTCCGCTACCTCAACCGCTGCTCCGACCTGCTCTTCATGCTCGCCCGCGAGGCCGAGCAGGGGGCCATCACCCAGAAGTGAAGGCGCTCCCCGGCCGCGCCTCCGCCGAGGCCACCGCCGCACACGCGGCGGCCCGGCCCGCCGCCCCCGGCCACTGGCGTGAGATCGGCGGCCTCACCCTCTCGTCGGTGGGCCTGGGCACCTACCTCGGAGGCGACGACGACGCCACCGACGCCGGCTACGCCGCCGCGATGACCCGGGCGCTGGAGCTCGGCTGCAACGTCGTCGACACCGCGGTGAACTACCGGTACCAGCGCAGCGAGCGGATCGTCGGCGCCACCCTCGCCGCCCTGGTCGAGGCCGGCCGGGTCGAGCGCGGCGCCGTGGTCGTGGCCAGCAAGGGCGGCTTCCTCAGCGGCGAGAGCGGCCACCCCGGGGGGATGCGGGGGTGGGTCGTCGAGGCGCTCCTCGATCCCGGGGTGATCGCCGCCGAGGACATCGTCGCCGGCTGCCACTGCATGACCCCGGCGTACCTCCGCCACCAGCTGGCCACCAGCCGGCGCAACCTCAACGTCGAGTGCGTCGACATCCACTACCTCCACAACCCCGAGACCCAGCTCGCCGAGGTGCCCCGTCCGGAGTTCCTCCGGCGCATCCGCGACGCCTTCGCCACCCTCGAGGCCGCGGTCGACGCCGGCGAGGTGGGCGTCTACGGGGTGGCCACCTGGGACGGCCTCCGCGCCGAGCCGGGCTCGCCCGGACATCTCTCCCTGGAGGAGCTGGTGGGCTGCGCCGTCGAGGTCGCCGGCGACGGCCACCACTTCCGCGCCCTCCAGCTGCCCCTGAACCTGGCCATGCCCGAGGCCGCGGCGAAGCCCACCCAGGCCACCGCCGCCGGCGCGGTCCCGCTGCTCGCCGCCGCCGCCGACCACCGCATGACCGTGATGGCGAGCGCGTCGCTGCTCCAGTCGCGGGTGATCGGCCGGCTCCCCGCGGCTCTCCGCGAGGTGCTCGGCGGCCCCACCGACGCCCAGAGCGCGATCCAGTTCACCCGTTCGGCGCCGGGGCTGACCACCGCGCTGGTGGGGATGAGCCGGGTCGAGCACGTCGAGGAGAACCTGGCGGTGGCGGCGCGGCCGCCGTTGAGCGCCGACGCCTTCGCCTCGATCCTCCGCTGAGCCGGCGCCGCCGGAGCGGCGCCCGGATCAGGTGAGCAGCCGCTGCGCCTGGATCGCGAACCAGAGGCGGTGGCGGACCCCGGGGTCGTCGAGGTCGACCGCGAGGCGGGTGGCGATCCGCTCCAGCCGGTAGACGACGGTGTGCCGGTGGATGCCGAGCTGCGCCGCGGCGTCGCCGAGGCTGCGCGACTCCAGCACCGCCTCGAGGGTGCGGAGCTGCTCGGTGCTGCGGGCGCTGCGGTCGACCATGCCGCCGAGGAGGCGCTCGACGTGGGCGCGCAGGGCGTCGTGGTCGGCGTCGAGGGCGGCGAAGACGCCGAGCTCGACGTCCTCGTGGAGAAGCTCGCCGGGCCGCAGCCGGCGGCCCACGTCGAGGGCGCGGTGGGCGCGGCGCGCCGCGGCGGCCACCTCCTCCAGGGTCGCCGCCACCGGCCCCACCCCGATCACCAGGGCGGCGCCGACGCCGGGCGACATCGCCCGCATCCCGTCGCGGAGGAGGCGGTCGACCCCGGCCCCGCCGTCCACCAGGGCGGTCCACACCCCGCGGTCGCCGACCACCAGCAGGCCCCGGGCGGAGCGCCAGGCGGCGCCGAGCAGCCGGTCGGCGTCGACGCCGGGGGCGACGGCGCAGGCGAGCAGCCGGTAGGGCGGCCGGAGCTCGAGGTCGCAGGCGGCCGCGAGCCGGCGCAGCTCGGGGGAGACGTCGCCGGCGAGGAGCCGGCCGAGGACCCGGTCGCGCTCCCGGTCGCGCTGGCGCACCAGCCGCTCGCGGGTCTCGAGGTAGGCGCTCCCGACCGCCCCACTGATCTCGTCCAGGTACTCCAGCACCTGCTCGCTGAGCGCCACCACCGTCTCCGGGGGCAGCCCGCCCATCCGGGTGGCGGCGTCGACGACCTCGCGCCACACCACCTTGGCGGCGAGCCGGTAGCCGCGCAGCAGCACCTCCAGGGGCACGCCGAGCTCGGCCTGCTGCGCGCCGGCCAGGCCCAGGGTGGCGAGCTCGTCGGGATGCGGCCGGCGGCCGTCGTGGAGCTGGCGGAGGAGGGCGTGGAGGCCGTCTCGGCAGGCGGCGACGATCGACCGGAGGTAGCGCATCCGGCTGAACTCGGGGGGCAGCTCCAGCTCCTCGCTGAGCCGGCGGGCGAGGCGGCGGGCGATCTCGTCGGACCCGGCGAGCAGGGTGGCGCTGACCTCGGCCGGCAGCCGGGGCGCCTCGGTGATCGTCATCCGGCAATCATATGGTCACGGTGGCCAAATTTCCGCCAGCGAGCGGTGGGGCCGGGCCGATGACTTGGCCGGGCTGTAGGAGCGAACATACTGACAATGCTGTATGGAGAACTCTTCGACCGCCTCGAGCGGGCCCGGTGGCAGCTGCGCACCGACATCCCGTTCCACGAGATCGATCGCTCCAAGGTGAGCGATCAGTGGATCCACGACCTGCGCCAGGTCTGCCTCACCGAGTTGAGCGCGCTGTACGCGACCGAGATGTTCCTCCGGGACTTCTACGCGGACATCGACTTCTGCAGCTTCGTCTCCATCTGGTTCTACGAGGAGATGAAGCACTACCTCACGCTGCGGCGCTACCTCGAGCACTTCGGCCAGGAGTTCGACGACGAGGTCGAGCTGCCCCGGCTGCGCCTGACCTTCGCCGAGGGGCCCGCGATCGAGACCCTCACCATGCACTTCTGCGGCGAGCAGCGCCTCGCCCACTGGTACACGGCGTTCAGCCGCGAGGCTCCCGAGCCGGTGCTGGGGCTGATCTTCAAGACCCTCGCCGCCGACGAGCTGCGCCATGCCGCCTGCTACGCCAGCTACCTGCGCAAGGCCGTCAAGAACCGCCCCGAGGTCCTGCCCGACATCCTCCGGATGACCCTCTGGATGCTGCGCAGCACCAACGACGCCCCCAAGCACCCCACCGCCATCACCGTGCCCTCGGTGGTCTCGAAGCTCGAGGACCCGGAGTACGTGCAGCGGATGCTCAACCTGTACCTGCCCGGCCGTGACCACGAGGCGCCGGTGCAGCGCCGGGTGCTGGCGGTGATGTCGGAGCTCGCCGGCGAGCGCATCGAGAAGGTCAAGGACCTGCTGCCGCTGATCCGCGGCGCCCAGGTCGCCTGAGCCTGAGCCGGGGCCCGCGAGGGCCTCGGCCGGTCGGGGCAGATCCGGGCCGCTCCTATAATCGGCCCATGACCGAGCCCCGCGTCCGCGTTCGCGCCCTGGTGCGCGGACGGGTCCAGGCGGTCGGCTTCCGCGCCTTCGTCCTCCACCACGCCCAGGCGCTGGGGCTCGGCGGCACCGTCGCCAACCGTCCCGACGGCACCGTCGAGTGCGTCGCCGAGGGCAGCCCGTCCGCGGTCGAGTCGCTGGTCGAGCGGCTCCGCCGGGGGCCGCTCGGCGCCCGGGTCGAGGCCCTCGAGGTGCGCCCCGAGGAGCCCCGGGGCGAGGGCGTGCCGATGCGGGTGACCGCGTGACCCTCAGATTCGCCGAGCGGATGTCGCGGCTGGGCACCGAGGGGGCCTTCGAGGTGCTCGCCCAGGCCCGGGTGCTCGAGGCCCAGGGCCGCGACGTCATCCACCTGGAGATCGGCGAGCCCGACTTCGAGACCCCGCCCAACATCGTCGACGCGGCGGTGGCGGCGATGCGCGGCGGCCACACCCACTACACCCCGGCGAGCGGGATCATGGAGGTCCGCGAGGCGGTGGCCCGCTCGGTGAGCGAGAGCACCGGCGTCGAGACCTCGCCGCTCAACGTGGTGCTGACCCCGGGCAGCAAGAACATCATCCACTTCGCGCTGCTGAGCCTGGTGTCCCCGGGCGACGAGGTGCTCGTCCCCGACCCCGGGTACCCCAACTACGCGTCGCTGACCAACTTCGTCGGCGCGGTGCCGGTGTCGGTGCCGATGCGCGAGGAGCACGGCTTCCGGCTCGACGTCGACGAGTTGCGGCAACTGGTGACCGATCGCACCCGGATGATCATCATCAACACCCCGGCGAACCCCACCGGGGGCTGCCTCGAGCCCGCCGACGTCGTCGCCATCGCCGAGCTGGCGATGGAGCGCGACCTGGTGGTGCTGAGCGACGAGCTCTACTGGCGGCTGATCTACGAGGGCGAGCACGTCTCGCCCTACGCCATCCCCGGCATGGCCGAGCGCACCGTGCTCATCGACGGTCTCAGCAAGGCCTGGGCGATGTGCGGCTGGCGGCTGGGGATGGGGGTGATGCCGGTCGAGCTGGCCCGGCGGATGGACACGCTGATGATCAACACCTCGTCGTGCGCCGCCTCCTTCACCCAGCTGGCCGCGGTGGAGGCGCTCCACTCGCCCCACTCCGACGCCGCCGTCGACGCGATGCGCGAGGAGTTCCGCACCCGGCGCGACCTCCTCGTCGAGGGCCTGAACCGCATCCCGGGGGTTCGCTGCCACCGTCCCGCCGGCGCCTTCTACGTCTTCCCCAACATCACCGGCACCGGCTGGGGCGAGCGCCAGCTGGCTCACTCCCTGCTCCACGAGGCGGGGGTCGCCCTGCTCCCCGGCACCGCCTTCGGGGCCCACGGCGCCGGCTTCCTGCGGCTCTCCTACGCCAACTCGGTGGCCAACCTGGAGTGCGCCCTCGAGCGCATCGCCGTCCACCTGGCCACCGCCCAGCCCGCGGCGTCGTAGGCGGCCGGCCGTGTGCTCGCCTCCGGCGGTGACCACCGCGCCCAGCTGCCGGCCCTCGCTCGACGGGGTGCGCGCGCTCGCCGCCGACCACGACCTGGTGCCCGTGGTCAGCGAGCTGCTCGCCGATCTCGACACCCCGGTGAGCGCCTTCCTGCGGCTGGAGGAGGAGGGGGCATTCCTGCTCGAGTCGGTGGAGGGCGGCGAGCGCCTGGCCCGCTACTCCTTCCTCGCCGCCACGCCGCTGTCGACGATCGCCCTGCACGAGGGCACCGCGACGGTCACCGGCCCCGGGGGGATCCGCACCGAGTCCTACACCGACCCCCTGGAGGTGGTCGAGCGCGCGGTCTCGCGGCTGCGGGTGGCCCCGCTCGAGGGCCTCGACGTCCCCTTCCGCGGCGGCGCCGTCGGCTTCCTCTCCTACGAGGCGGCGACCCGATTCGAGCGGGTGCCGGTGGCCGCCCACGACCGGCTCGGCATCCCCCACGGGTGGTTCGCGGTGGTCGACACCGTGATCGTCTTCGACCACGCCCTCCACCGCATGCTGCTCATCACCCATGCGCACACCGGGGAGGGGGCCGACGTCGACGCCGCCTACGCCGACGCGGTGCGCCGGCTCGGCGAGCTGCGCGACCGCCTGCGGCGACCGCTGCCACCGCCCGCGCCGATGCCCGCCGAGCCGGCGGTGGTCCCCGATCGCGAGGAGCTGGCCAACCTCAGCCGCGACGACTTCGTCCGCAGCGTCCGCCGCTGCAGCGAGTACATCCTCGCCGGCGACATCTTCCAGGTGCAGATCGGCCGCCGCTTCGCGCTGCCGCTGCGGGTGGCGCCGTTCGACCTCTACCGGGCGCTCCGCTCGATCAACCCCAGCCCGTACATGTTCTTCCTGCCCACGCCGTCGTGCGCGGTGGTGGGAGCGTCGCCGGAGATGCTGGTGCGGGTCACCGGCCGCGACGTCGAGTACCACCCGATCGCCGGCACCCGCCGCCGCGGCTCCACCCCGGAGCGCGACCTCGAGCTCGAGCGCCAGCTGCGCGAGAGCGAGAAGGAGCGCGCCGAGCACCTGATGCTCGTCGACCTCGGGCGCAACGACCTCGGGCGGGTGTGCGCCACCGGCAGCGTGCAGGTGACCGAGTACATGGAGGTGGAGCGCTACTCCCACGTCATGCACCTGGTCAGCACCATCACCGGGACGCTGCGCGAGGGGACCACCGCGCTCGACGCGCTGCGCGCCTGCTTCCCAGCGGGCACGGTCACCGGCGCCCCCAAGCTCCGGGCGATGGAGATCATCGCCGAGCAGGAGCCCGAGACCCGTGGCGTCTACGCCGGGGCGGTGGGCTACCTCGCCTTCGGGGGCAATCTCGACACCGCGATCGCGCTGCGCACCCTGGTGGTGCGCGACGGCGTCGCCTACGCCCAGGCCTCGGCGGGCATCGTCGCCGACTCCGAGCCCCACGAGGAGGCGCTGGAGATCGACAACAAGGTGGCGGCGCTGCTGGCGGCGGTCGAGCGCGCCAACCAGGGGCTGGGCCGGTGAGCGCGGGTTCGCTGCGCGGGGTTGTGGCCGTGGTCGACAACTACGACTCCTTCACCTACAACCTGGTGCAGTACCTGGGCGAGCTGGGCGCCCCCACCGCGGTGTTCCGCAACGACGCCGTGGCCGTCGAGGCCCTGGCCGCGATGGAGCCGGCCGCGGTGGTGATCTCCCCCGGGCCCTGCGACCCCGACCAGGCGGGGATCTCGCTCGAGGTGGTGGCCAGGATGGGCGCGACCACGCCGCTGCTCGGCGTCTGCCTCGGCCACCAGGCGGTGGGGCAGGCGTATGGTGGGCGGGTGGTGCGCGCCCCCCAGGTGATGCACGGGAAGGTGAGCGAGATCCATCACGACGGTGCCGGAATCCTCGAGGGCCTGCCCCGGCCCTTCGCCGCCACCCGCTATCACTCCCTGGTGGTGGAGCGGGCATCCCTGCCCGCCTGCCTCGAGGTCACCGCCTGGACCGCCGACGGCCTGGTGATGGGGCTCCGCCACCGTGAGCACCCGGTCGAGGGGGTGCAGTTCCACCCCGAGTCCATCGCCACCCGCTGCGGCCACGAGCTGCTCCGCGGCTTCCTGCGCCGCGCCGGGATGCCCGGCCTCGCCGGGGCGCCGGCATGAGCCGGCTCGGCGCGCTCGAGGAGATCGTGGCCCGCAAGCACGCCGAGGTGGCGGCGCTGCGCCCTCGCGCCGCCGAGCTCTGGGCGCTCGCCGAGGCGGCCCCGCCGGTTCGCCCGCTGGAGGCGGCGCTGCGCGGCGGCAGGATCGTCGCGGAGATGAAGCGCCGATCCCCGAGCGGGGGGTCGCTCCGCCCCGAGCTCGACTGCGCCGCGACCGCCCGCGCCTACGAGGCCGCCGGCGCCGCCGCGCTCTCGGTGTTGACCGACGGCCCCGGCTTCGGCGGCTCGCTCGACGACCTGGTCGCCGCCCGCGGGGCCACCGCGCTGCCGGTGCTGCGCAAGGACTTCGTCGTCGACCCGCTCCAGGTCGTCGAGGCCCGGGTGGTCGGCGCCGACGCGGTGCTGCTGATCGTCGCCGTGCTCGGCCCCGCGGGCGTCGACGAGTGCCTCGAGGCGGCGGCGCGCTGCCGGATCGCCGCCCTGGTCGAGGCCCACGAGGCCGAGGAGGTTGCGATCGCCGTCGCCGCCGACGCCGCCCTGGTGGGCATCAACAACCGCGACCTCCGCACCCTGCGCACCGACCTGGCCACCTTCGCGCGGCTGCGCGCGCTGGTGCCGCCGGGCACCCTCTGCGTCGCCGAGTCGGGGGTGAGGGACGCCGCCGACGCCGCCCGGCTGGTGGCCGACGGAGCCGACGCGGTGCTCTGCGGCGAGGCGCTGATGCGCGCCGGCGAGCCCGGCGGGCGCTGCTCCGAGTTCGCCGCCGCCGCCCGCGCCGCGGCGTTGGAGCGTGCACCCCTGTGATCGTGAAGGTGTGCGGGGTCCGCACCGCCGAGGTCGCCGAGGCCGCCGTCGAGGCCGGCGCCGGCCTGGTCGGGCTGGTGTTCGTCGAGCGCAGCCCGCGGCACGTCGACGACCGCGCCGCCGACGCCGTCCGCGAGGCGGTGGCGGGGCGCGCCGACCTCGTCGGGGTGCTGGTCGAGCCCACCGCGGCGCTCTGCGACCACCTCGCCGCCCGCCACCGGCTCGCCGCGGTGCAGGTCCACGGCGAGGTCGATCCCGGGCTGGTCGCCGAGACCGCGGTGCCGGTGATCCGCGCCCTCAACGTCCGCAGCGCCGCCCACGCCTACACCGACCCGTGGTGGCCGGCCTCCCTGCTCCTCCTCGACTCCGCGCCCGAGGACGCCACCGCGCTGCCCGGGGGCACCGGCCGCCGCCTCCCCGCCGAGTGGGCCGCCGAGGTCGCCCGCCACCGCCCGGTGATCCTGGCCGGCGGGCTGCGTCCGGACACCGTCGCCGACGCCATCGCCGCGGTCAGACCCCGCGGGGTCGACGCCTCCAGCGGCCTGGAGAGCGCCCCGGGGGTGAAGGACCCGGCGCTGGTCCGCGCCTTCGTGCGCACCGCCCGGGCGGCGTTCGACCTGCTCGCGGCGGCGCCGGCGGCGGCGGGGGAGAGGCGGTGAGGGAGCCGTCGGCGTCCCCGGGCCGCTTCGGCCGCTTCGGCGGCGCCTACGTGCCCGAGACCCTGGTGCCCGCCCTCGCGGAGCTGACCGCGGCCTCGGAGGAGGCGCTCTCCGATCCCGAGTTCCGCGACGACCTGCGCGGCTGGCTGCGCGACTACGGCGGCCGGCCGACGCCGCTCACCCAGGCGGGACGGCTGACCCGGCACCACGGCGGTGCCGGCATCTGGCTGAAGCGCGAGGACCTGCTCCACACCGGCGCCCACAAGCTCAACAACGCGCTCGGGCAGGTGCTGCTCGCCCGCCGCATGGGCAAGCGCCGGATCATCGCCGAGACCGGCGCCGGTCAGCACGGCCTCGCCACCGCCACCGCCTGCGCCTGCTTCGGCCTCGACTGCATCGTGTACATGGGCGAGGAGGACATGCGCCGGCAGTCCCTCAACGTCTACAAGATGCGGCTGCTCGGGGCCGAGGTGCGCGAGGTGCGCACCGGCTCGCGCACCCTCAAGGACGCCACCAACGAGGCGATCCGCGACTGGGTGACCAACGTGCGCGACACCCACTACGTGATCGGCAGCGCGGTGGGCCCGCACCCCTATCCCACCCTGGTCCGCGACCTCCAGCGGGTGATCGGCGACGAGGCCCGTTCCCAGGCGATGGAGCGGTGGGGACGGCTGCCCGACGCCGTCGTCGCCTGCGTCGGCGGCGGCAGCAACGCGATCGGCATCTTCACCGCCTTCGTCGACGAGCCCGCGGTGCGCCTGGTCGGGGTGGAGGCGGCGGGGCGCAGCCTCGACAGCGGCGAGCACGCGGCGCCGCTCAGCGCCGGGCGCCCCGGGGTGCTCCACGGCTCCTACAGCTACCTGATGCAGGACGGCGACGGCCAGGTGATCGCCACCCACTCGGTGAGCGCCGGCCTCGACTACCCGGGGGTGGGACCGGAGCACAGCTGGCTGCGCGACACCGACCGCGCCGAGTATCGCTCCGCCACCGACGACGAGGCGCTCGCCGCCTTCCACCTGCTCTGCCGGCTCGAGGGCATCCTCCCGGCGCTGGAGTCGAGCCACGCCCTCAGCGCCGCGGGGAAGATCGCCGCGGCGATGCCTCCCGACGGGATCGTGCTGGTCTGCCTCAGCGGCCGCGGCGACAAGGACATCGATACCGTGCGCGAGCACTCGAGCACCGAGATGATCCGGTGAGCGTGGCCACCCCCGCCTCCCGGCTCGCCGCGGCCTTCGCCCGGCGCGAGCCCGACAGCCTCCCCGGGCTGATCCCGTTCGTCACCGCGGGGTTCCCCAACCGAGACGACACCCCTGCGCTGCTCGCCGCCATCGAGGCCGCCGGCTGCCTCGCCGCCGAGGTCGGCATCCCCTTCAGCGATCCCCTGGCCGACGGGCCCACGATCCAGCGCGCCTCGCAGCAGGCGCTCGCCAACGGCGTCACCGTGTCCCGGGCGCTGGCGGCGGTCGCCGAGGCCCGCGACCGGGGGCTGACCATCCCGGTGGCGTTCATGACCTACGTCAACCCGGTGCTCGCCTACGGCCTGGAGCGCTTCTGCGCCGCGGCGGCGGAGGTGGGCGCGGAGGCGGTGATCGTCCCCGATCTCCCCGACGACGAGGCGGCGCAGCTGCGCGACGCGGCGGACGCGGCCGGGCTTGCCCTAATCTTGCTGGTCGCGCCCACCACGACCGCGGCCAGGCTCGAGGCCGCCTGTCGCCGGGCGACCGGCTTCGTCTACTGCGTCAGCGTCACCGGCGTCACCGGGGCGCGGGCGCACATCTCCCAGGAGGCGATCGACCTGCTCGCGCGCGTCCGGACCGTCACCACCCTGCCCCGTGCCCTCGGCTTCGGCCTCTCCCGGCACGAGCACGTGCGGGCCCTGCGCGGCCGCGCCGAGGCCGCGGTGGTGGCCTCGGCGCTGATCGATCGGATCGGCCAGACGCCCAACGCCCCGGTGGCCGCCACCGAGCGCTTCCTCGCCGAGATGCTGGGGGAGAGCCGATGACGGCGGTGCGCGGCCTCCGCGGGGCCACCACGGTGGAGGCGGACGATCCGGCGGCGATCGTCGAGGCCACCCGGGAGATGCTCGCCGAGCTCATCGAGGCCAACCGCATCGACCCGGAGCAGGTGGCCGGCGCCTGGTTCACCACCTCGCCCGACCTGCACAGCGAGTTCCCTGCGGTCGCCGCGCGCCAGCTCGGCTGGGTCGACGTCCCCCTGATCTGCGGACAGGAGATGGACGTCCCCTACGCGAACTCGCGCAGCATCCCCCGCTGCGTGCGGGTCCTCATCCTCGTCAACACCGAGCGCGGCCAGCGCGAGGTGCGCCACGTCTACCTGCGCGGCGCGCGCGCCATCAAAGAGGAGCTGGAGCGCGCCCGCACCGGTCAGCTGCCCGAGCCCGCCACCGCCAGCCACGGTCAGCGGCCCTCCGAGGTCCATCGATGATCATCGTCATGAAGTCCGGCGCCAGCCGATCCGACATCGACCGCATCTGCGGAAAGGTCGAGGCGCGGGGCCTCAAGACCCACCTCAGCGAGGGCGAGGACCGCACCGTGATCGGCGTGATCGGCCACGACCCGTTCTCGGTGAAGGACGCCTTCACCCACGATCCCTCGGTCGAGGACGTGGTCCGCATCACCAAGCCGTACAAGCTGAGCGGCCGCGAGTTCCGCCGCGCCGACACCGTGATCACCCTGCCCAACGGGCTCACCATCGGCGGCGACGAGGTCGTGCTCATGGCCGGCCCGTGCAGCGTCGAGAGCGAGGAGATGCTGCTGGAGACCGCCCGCGCGGTTCGCGACGGCGGCGGCCACATCCTCCGCGGCGGCGCCTTCAAACCGCGGACCTCCCCCTACGCCTTCCAGGGCCTGGGACGGGCCGGGCTGCAGCACCTCGCCGAGGCGCGACGCCAGACCGGGCTGCCGGTGGTCACCGAGGTGATGACCCCGAGCGAGGTGGAGTGGGTCGCCGAGATCGCCGACATCGTCCAGATCGGCGCCCGCAACATGCAGAACTTCGACCTGCTCCGCGAGGTCGGCCGCCACACCCGCCCGGTGCTGCTCAAGCGCGGCCTCAGCAACACCATCGAGGAGTGGCTGCTCAGCGCCGAGTACGTGCTCTCCCAGGGGAACTACAACGTCATCCTCTGCGAGCGGGGCATCCGCACCTTCGAGACCATGACCCGCAACACCCTGGACATCGCCTGCGTGCCGCTGCTCGAGGAGCTCAGCCACCTGCCGGTGATCATCGACCCCTCCCACGGCACCGGCCGCTGGTCGATGGTGGCCGCCTGCGCCCGCGCCGCGGTCGCCGCCGGCGCCGACGGGGTGATGATCGAGGTCCACCCGCGTCCCGACGAGGCGCTCTCCGACGGCCCCCAGTCGCTCACCCCGCAGAACTTCGCCGCGCTGGTGCCGCAGCTGCGCCGGGTGGCGGCGGCGGTGGGGAAGCGGCTCGCCGAGCCGGTGCGGACCGGCGCCGACACCGCCGTTGCCGGGTAGGCCCGGGCGGTGGGGGAGGGCCCCACGGTGACCGCGGACGCGGCTCCGCCGCCGGGCAGCGTCGCGGTGGTGGGGCTGGGGCTGATCGGCGGCTCGCTGCTCGCCGCGCTCCGCGAGCGGCTGCCCGGGGTGCGCCGCATCGGCGTGGCCCGGCGCGCCGAGACCGCCCGCCGCGCCCTCGACGACGGCCTCTGCGACGCCGCCGGCATCGGGGCCGAACTGCTCGGCGGCGCCGAGGTGGTGGTGCTCTGCACCCCCGTCGACGCCATGGACGGCTGGCTGCGACGCTGCGCCGACATCGCGCCGGAGGCCCTGGTCACCGACTGCGGCAGCACCAAGGCGTGGGTGTGCGAGCGGGGTGCGGCGCTTCTCGGCGAGGGCCGGTTCCTCGGCGGCCACCCCATGGCGGGGCGGGAGAGCAGCGGCTACGAGGCCGCCGAGGCCGGGCTCTTCGCCGGCTGCACCTGGGTGGTGACCCCTCGCCGCGAGGCCGACCTCGACGGGTTCGCCCCCTGGCTGGCGGTCGTGGAGGCGCTCGGCGCCCACCTCGAGGTGCTCGACGCCGCCACCCACGACGCCGCCGTCGCCGCCATCTCCCACCTGCCCCTCGCCCTCAGCGCCGCCCTGGTCCACGCCGCCGCCACCGGCCCGGCGTGGCCCGCGGCGCAGCGGCTGGCGGCGAGCGGCTTCCGCGACATGGCCCGGCTGGCGGGCGGCGACCCGGCGATGTACGCGGCGATCGCCCGCACCAACCCGGCGGCGATGCTCGGGGTCCTCGACCTGCTCCTCGCCGAGCTGGGAACGCTCCGGGGGGTGCTGGAGAGCGGCGAGGGCGGCCAGGAGTGGTTCGCCGCCGCTCGCGAGCTCCGCGCCGGATGGCTCGCCGGGCGGGCGGCCGCGGGCAGGCCGGTCCGGTGACCGTGGTGCGCCTGGAGCCGGCCCGGCACGTCGGCGGCGAGATCACCGTGCCCGGCGACAAGTCGATCAGCCATCGGGTCCTGCTGCTCGGGGCCGTCGCCTCGGGCCGCAGCTTCCTCGGCAACCTCTCCCCGGCGGCCGACGTGGCCAGCACCGCGAGCTGCCTCGCCGCCTGCGGCGCCTGGCTGCGCCTCTTCGACGACGGGAAGTGGGTGCTCGACGGCGCCGGGGTGGGCCGCACCCTCCGCACCCCCGAGGCCGACCTCGACTGCGGCAACTCCGGCACCACGATGCGGCTGCTCAGCGGGCTGCTCGCCGGGCACCCCCTGGAGGCGGTGCTCGACGGCGACGCCTCGCTGCGGCGGCGGCCGATGCGCCGGGTGGCGGTGCCCCTGGAGCTGATGGGCGCGGCGGTCGAGCCCTCCGCCGGGGGCACCGCCCCGCTGCGGGTGCGCGGTCGCTTCCCGCTGCGCCCGGTCGTCTACGAGCTGCCGGTGGCGAGCGCCCAGCTGAAGTCGGCGGTGCTGCTGGCCGGCCTCGCCGCCGACGGGCCCACCACCGTGGTCGAGCCGGCGCCGAGCCGCGACCACACCGAGCGGCTGCTCCGGCTCTGCGAGGTGCCGGTGGCGGTCGAGGGCGGGCGGGTGACGGTCACCCCCGCACCGCTCCAGCCCTTCGGCCTGCGCGTGCCCGGCGACCTCAGCTCCGCCGCCTTCCTGCTGGCGCTGGCGGCGGCCCGCCCCGGCTGGCGGGTGCGCTGTCCCGGGGTCACCCTCAACCCCGGCCGCACCGGTGTGCTCGAGGTGCTGCGGGCGATGGGCGCGGAGGTGGGCGTCGAGCCCGGGCCCGACGCCGGCGGGGTCGAGCCGGTGGGCGACGTCGAGGTGCGCGGGGCGCCGCTGCGGGCGGTGACCATCGCCGGCGACCTCGTCCCCCGGCTCATCGACGAGCTGCCGGTGCTCGCGGTGCTCGCCACCCAGGCGGAGGGCACCACGGTGATCCGCGACGCGGCGGAGCTGCGCGCCAAGGAGAGCGACCGCATCGCGCTGGTCGCCGCCGGCCTGCGCGCCCTCGGCGCCGGGTGCGAGGAGGCGCCCGACGGACTCGCCGTCCAGGGCCCGGTGCGGCTGCGCGCCGCCGCCCTCGACGCCCACGGCGACCACCGCCTCGCCATGGCCTGGGCGGTCGCCGCCTGCCTCGCCGGCGAGGGCGGGGTCACCACCATCGCCGGCGCCGAGTGCGTCGCCGTCTCCTATCCGCGCTTCTTCGAGGACCTCGGCCGGCTGACCGGAGGCTGTGGCGAGGGGTGACCCTCAGGCCGCGGCCGCGGGTGGCCCCAGGTGGAGGAGCAGCGCCGGGGAGGCGAGGTCCTCGACGATCTTGAGCTCGACCACGTCGAGCAGCACCGGCACCGAGCCGGCCGCCTCGACGAAGGTCCTGGCCGCCGGGGCGTGGAGGGCGATGCGGTCGATCAGCTCGGTGCGGCGCTCGGGATCCTCGACCACGTGGGCCAGGCCGGTGCCCTGGATCCAGCGCGAGGGGTTGCCCGGCGAGCACATGAACGCGACCCTGGGGTCGGCGGTGATCCCCCGGTGGAGGCGGGTCTCCCGGAAGAGGGTGAGCACCAGGCGGATGCGGTCGCCGTCGAGGAGGGTGGCGAAGAAGACCCCGGCGGCGTGGGGCCCGCCCGGAAGCGTCGTCGCCAGGGTGGCGATGTTGTACCCACGCAGCGCCCACAGGGCACGGTCGAGGTCGGCCCGCGAGGCGGTCATCGCTGGTGATCTTAACCGGCGAGGCAGGCGTGCCCTGTCTCCCGACACGAACGATGACAGCCCTCCTCCTTCGCTGTAACGGCGGGCGTGGCACCCGGCGGGGGGGAATACGATGCCCTCGAGATGGCCATCCTCCCGCCCCGACGCGCCGAGAGCGACAGCGATCATCTGGAGCTGCTCCATCGGGTCAGCAGCGTCCTCGGCGCCTCGCCCGACATGGACGCGACCATGGACGCCGTCCTCCGCGCCATGGTGCTGGTGCTGCCCTTCGACACCGCCAGCCTCTTCCTCCTCGACCGCGACGGCCACCTGCGGATCTGCGCCGCGCTCGGCTACGAGCTCGACGGCCAGGACCCGCGGGTGTTCCCGGTGGGGTCGGGCGTGGTCGGCTGGGTGGTCGCCAACCGCACCCCGGCGCTGGTGCGCGACTCCGAGCGCGACGGCCGCTTCGAGGCCTTCGACGGGCGCACCCCGCGCTCGCTGCTCGCCGTCCCGCTGGCCGTGGGCGAGCGCGTGCTCGGCTCCCTCTGCCTGGTCCGCCGGCAGCCGGTGGCCCCCTTCGCCGAGACCGACACGACCCTGGTGGCGACGATCGCGAACAGCGCCGCGCTGGCCCTCGAGAACGCCCGGCTCCACGAGCAGGAGCGGGCGCTGCGGCTGCGCCTCGAGGAGCTCAACCAGCTCTACGCCCAGGAGCGTCGCCTGGTCGAGCAGCTGGAGCGGCACGACCGGGTGTACAGCTCGGTGGTGAGCACCGTCTCCCACGAGCTGCGCACCCCGCTGATGGGCATCCAGGGCTTCGCACGGATGATCCGCGACGGCGACGTCGACGGCGACGAGGTGCGCGACTTCGCCTCCGAGATCCACGACAACGCGGTGCGGCTGGGCCGCTACGTCTGCGGCATCCTCTCCGAGGACGCGGTGGAGCGCGGCAGCGTCAACCTCGAGCTCCGCGAGGTCCGGCTGCGGCCGCTCGCCGACCGGGTGCTCCGCTCCTTCGCGCCGATGACCCGGGGCACCCACCAGCTGGTCAACGACGTCCCCGCCGACCTGCCGTCGGTGCGCGGCGACGCCGACCGGCTGACCCAGATCGCGTTCAACCTGGTCAGCAACGCGGTGAAGTACAGCCCCATGGGCGGACGCGTCCGGGTGTGGGCCCGCCCCGCCGAGGGCGGGAGGGTCGAGGTCGGCGTCGACGACGAGGGCATCGGCATCCCCGTCGACTCGCAGTCGCGGGTGTTCGAGCGCTTCTACCGGGTGGCCACGCCCGAGACCCGGGGCATCACCGGCGCCGGCGTCGGCCTGTCCATCGTCAAGGGCCTGGTCGACCTCCACGGCGGCAGCATCACCTTCGAGTCCGAGCCGGGTCGGGGCAGCAGCTTCCGGGTCCGGCTGCCCCAGTGGGTCTACTTCCCGCCGGCGGCCGACTACGGCGAGCTCCCCGCCCTCTCCCGCCCCTCTCGCTGAGGGCGGCCTGACCCCGGCGCCCGTGCGACGCTACATTCTCCTTTCATGAACACGCCGGGACCGCGCCGCCTGGGCCGCCGTGAGGTGGGCCCTGCGATCGTCGAGGAGCGCGCCCCCGCCGCCGATGCCGAGCAGCGCCGGCTCGCCGCCACGGTGGCGCGGCTGCGGCTCGAGCTGGCCCGGCTGCGCGGCGAGCTCGACGACGACGCCGGCGCGGCGCTTCCGACCCGCGAGCTCGTCGGCGTCCCCGAGACCGGGGATGGGGAGCGCGACCCGGTCGCCGACGCGGAGACCCGCGCCGCCGAGGCCGAGCTCCGGGTGGGCCTGCTCGCCGAGGAGCTGAGCGCCGAGCGGCGCGAGCTCGACCAGCTCCGCGCCCGCCTCGCCGAGCTGGAGGCCGCCGACGTGCGCGGCGACACCCTCGCCACCGCCCTCGCCGAGGAGCGCGAGGCGCGGATCATGCTCGCGACCCTCCGCGACGGCCTCGAGGCCGCGATGGAGGAGCAGCGCAAGCGCCACGAGCGCGAGGTCGCCGACGTCGTCGAGGCGGCGGAGGAGCGCCGCGCCGAGCTGAGCCGGGGCCACCTCCTCGAGCGGGAGCGGCTCGGCGCCGAGCGCGACACCGCCGCCGCGGAGCGTGCGGCGCTGGTCGAGCGCATCCAGGGCGAGGCCGCCGCCCGGAGCCGCGCCGAGGCGCGCGCCGCCGACCTCGATCGCGAGGTGGACGAGCTGCGCAACTGGGTCAGCGCCGCCCGGAGCCGGCGCCGCAGCCTCCTCGGCCGTTCGTCGCTGCCGCCTCCACCGGGGCGGATTCCGCCCTCGACCGTAGAATGACGCCTCCGCACGCCCAGTAGGAAACACCCATGGCAACCACCCTCTTCGACAGGATCTGGAGCCGCCACCTGGTTCACGAGGACCGGGGCACCGCCCTCCTCTACGTCGACCTCCACCTCGTCCACGAGGTCACCTCCCCGCAGGCCTTCGAGTCGCTGCGGATGGCCGGCCGGCGGGTGCGGCGCCCCGACCTGACGGTGGCGACCATGGACCACAACGTCCCCACCACGGACCCGTCGCTTCCGGTGGCGGACCTCACCGCGAAGCGCCAGATGGACACGCTGCTGGCCAACTGCCGCGAGTTCGGCATCCCCTGCTTCGGGATGGGCGACCCGCGCCAGGGGATCGTGCACATCATCGGCCCCGAGCTCGGCCTCACCCAGCCGGGCATGACCATCGTCTGCGGCGACTCCCACACCGCCACCCACGGCGCCTTCGGTGCCCTCGCCTTCGGGATCGGCACCAGCGAGGTCGAGCACGTGCTCGCCACCCAGACCCTGGTCCAGCGCCGGCCCCAGACCATGGAGGTGCGGATCGACGGTGAGCGCGGCTTCGGGGTGACCGCCAAGGACCTGATCCTCGGAGTGATCGGCGCCATCGGAGTCGACGGCGCGGTCGGCCACGTCATCGAGTACACCGGCGAGGCGATCCGCGCCCTCTCCATGGAGGGGCGGATGACGGTCTGCAACATGTCGATCGAGGGCGGTGCCCGGGCCGGGATGATCGCCCCCGACGACACCACCGTGGCCTACCTGGCCGAGCGGCCCGCGGTGCCCCGGGGCGCCGCCTGGGACGAGGCGGTCGCCGCCTGGCGCGAGCTCCGCAGCGACGAGGGCGCCGCCTTCGACCGCAGCATCCGCATCGACGCCGCGACGGTGGCGCCACACGCCACCTGGGGCACCAACCCGGCGCAGGTGGCGCCGATCTCCGGCGCCGTCCCCGACCCCGACCAGTGGGAGAACCCCAGCGACCGGGCCGCGGTGCGCCGCTCGCTCGAGTACATGGGGCTGGTGGCCGGGACGCCCCTCCAGGAGATCGCCATCGACCGGGTCTTCATCGGCTCCTGCACCAACGGGCGCATCGAGGACCTGCGCGCCGCCGCCGCGGTGGTGCGCGGTCGCCGGGTCGCGTCCACGGTGCGCGCCATGGTGGTGCCCGGGTCGATGAAGGTGAAGCGGCAGGCCGAGGCCGAGGGGCTCGACCAGCTCTTCCGCGACGCCGGCTTCGAGTGGCGCCAGCCGGGCTGCTCGATGTGCCTGGGGATGAACCCGGACGTGCTCGCCGAGGGCGAGCGCTGCGCCTCGACCTCCAACCGCAACTTCGAGGGTCGCCAGGGCAAGGGCGGTCGCACCCACCTGCTCAGCCCGGAGATGGCCGCCGCCGCCGCCGTCGCCGGGCACCTCGCCGACGTCCGCGAGCTCGGTCCGGTCAGCCCCGCGGAGGTCGCGTAGCCGTGCAGCCGTTCACCCGCGTCCGCGGCGTCGCCGCCCCGCTCGACCGTCCCAACGTCGACACCGACCAGATCATCCCCAAGCAGTTCCTGAAGCGGATCGAGCGCAGCGGCTACGGCCCCTTCCTCTTCTACGACTGGCGCTACCAGGGCGACGGGGTCACCGAGAACCCCGAGTTCGAGCTCAACCGCGAGCCCTGGAGGCACGCCCCGGTGCTGCTCGCCGGCCGCAACTTCGGCTGCGGCTCGTCGCGCGAGCACGCCGCCTGGGCGCTCGAGGACTACGGGGTGCGGGTGGTGATCGCCCCGTCGTTCAGCGACATCTTCCGCAGCAACGCGCTGAAGATCGGGCTGCTGCCGGTCCAGCTCCCCGAGGAGGTGGTGACCCGCTGGATGGACCTGGCCCGCGAGGAGCCGGGGCTGGAGGCCACCGCCGACCTCGAGAAGGGCTACGTCGAGTTCAACGGCGAGCGGCTGCCGATCGAGCTCGACGAGGACGCCCGCGAGCGCATGATCGGCGGCCTCGACGACATCGCCCTCAGCCTGCGCCTCTCCGACACCATCGCCGGGTTCGAGGCGCAGCGGCCGGGCCGGCTGCCCACCACCGCCGGTCTCGGCGGCTGAGGGGCGGCCCGGCGCCGCGGCTCAGGCCGCGGTGCGGGGCTTGGTGGTGCGGCGGGCGCGGCGCAGCATCGCGCCGGCGGCGACCCGGTCCTCCTCCGCCTCGGCGGCCTCGAGGGCGTGGGCGAAGTCGTCGTGGTGGCGCAGCCAGTAGTAGAGGGTCTGGCGGGAGACCCCGCAGCGCTCCGCCGCCGCGGTGCGTGAGTAGCCCTCGCGGAGCAGCCGGCAGAGGGCGGCGCGCACCGCCGGGGTCATCTTCTTGGGGTGCTGGTGTCCCAGGCGACCCCGGCGGCGGGCCTCGTCGCCCACCAGGGACGCCATCACCTCGCCCACCCCGCACCCCTGGTCGGAGGCCAGGGTTCGGAGGAAGTCGGCGAGGTCATGGGGAAGGGCAACCCGCAGTGTCTCCGTCCGAACCGGTTCGGCGATGGTCATCGGCATCTCTCGACTGACCTCCTGCTCCATGCCCGCCAGACCGAATCGTCGCACACCGCACGCCCCTCTTGGAGCGTTTGGGCTGGTTCGCAACTATTATTGACAGTTGTTGACGTCGGCCGTACCCTGCTCTCACCCTGTCGAACGTCACAGCGTCGCTGGGGTTTCGCACCGGGCCCGACTCGCCCGGTCGGATCCGGCGGCCCCGGTCACGCGGAAGGGATGGGCGATGAGGCGGGAGACCTGGAGCATCGTCGCCGTGGCGGCGTTCGCCGTTCTCGCCGTCCCCGGTCAGATGCTGCTCGGCGCCGCCTCCGGACCGTCCCGGGCGGCCCCGGCCGGCCTCGACACCGCCGCGGTCCGCCGCGTCTACGCCGCCCTCCCGCTCGCCTTCGAGGCCGACCGCGGCCAGGTCGGACCCGACGCCGGCTTCGTCGCCCGGGGCAGCGGCTACGCCTTCCTGGTCGGCGCCCGCGGGGCCACCCTGGCGTTCACCCCGGGGGCTCGCCGGGGCCGGTCGGGACCGCGGCCGGCGGCGGCGACCGACCCCGCCCTCGAGGTGATGCGGATCGAGCTGATCGGCGCCGACGTCCGCGCCCCGGTCCGGCTGGGTGCGCCCGCGGGCACCACCGGCTCCTTCCTCGGCAGCGACACCAGCCACTGGCGCGCCGCCGTCCCCGACTACACGCGGATCGAGTACCACGGCGTCTACCCGGGCATCGACCTCGTCTACCACGGCCTCCAGGGCAGCCTCGAGTACGACTTCGTGGTCGCCCCCGGCGCCGACCCGCAGCAGATCCGGATCCGCGTCGACGGCGCGCCCCCGGCGCTCGGCAGCGCCGGCGAGGTGGCGCTCGCCCTCCCCGGCGGCACCGCGGTGCAGCATCCGCCGGTCGCGTTCCAGGCTCCGCCGGCAACACCCCCGGCGCGGCCGCGCCCGGCCGTCACCGCCCGACCGGCGCCGCCCCAGCCGGCGGGGCACCGCCGCAGCGGCGCGCCGTCGACGCCGGCGCCGGTGCCGGTGGGCGGCGGCTACGTGCTCGGCCGCAACGGCGAGCTGCACCTCACCCTCGGCGCCTACGACCGCGCCCGGCCGCTGGTCATCGACCCGGTGGTGACCTGGTCGCCGGCGATCGGCGGCGGCCTCGACGACAGCTTCGTCTCCACCGTGGACGAGGCCGGCGCCGCCTACGTGGTGACCGGCACGCCGTCGCCCCCGGCCGCCGCCGGCGGCCCGGTCACCACCGACGTCGCCGTGCTCAAGCTCGACCGCGCCGGCCGGGTCGCCTACCGCACCTTCCTCGGCGGCGAGGGCACCGCGGGACCCGGGGAGGTCACCGTCGACGACACCGGGGCGGTCGAGATCTCCGGGACCGCCCTGCCCGCGACCGGGGCCGCGCTGCTCTCCGACGCCTCCAGCCGCCGCTTCACGATGCGGCTCGACCCCCGCGGGCTGCCGCTGCCCCGGACCGGCGCCGCGGCGGGCTGAGCGCCGACCGGCCCGGCCGCGCCGGCCGGGCGAGATATTGACGGTTGTTGACGACACGTCTATCCTCAACCTGCTGGCGGGTGTCAACCCGCCAGGTTGGACTGGGCGCGGGCGGGCCGCCGGGGCGGCCCCGTCCGCGAATTGGCGGAGTGCATGCATGCGACGACGTGTGGTCATGGCCAGAGGCGGCGTGGTGGTGGTGGCGGTCGGGGTTCTCGGTCTCGGGAGCACCAGGGCCCTCGCCCACACCGGGAAGCCGGCGATCGAGGGGCTCACCGTCAAGGCCGCCGCAGGCCCGGTGGTCTCCGTCGACTGGACCGAGACCGGGTTGACAGCCGACACCACCTCCAAGGGCAGGGTGACCTACGCCGTGAACGCCGTCCTCACCTGGACGTTCAGCTGTGCCGGCAAGGAGGGGGAGACGGAGAAGGTGGTGCGTTCCGAGCGCCTCGCCGCTCCGTTCGACAGCAAGACGGCGATGGTCGCCGGCACCATCACGGGGTCGCTGAGCAAGATGGCGTTCTCGCCGCCGCTCATGCCCAGGGGGTGCGATCCGGCGTCGTCGCTGACGGTCAGGGCGGTCACCCTCACCGACGTGACCAACGGCGTGTCCGCGAAGGCCGACCCGGTGACGCTGGCGCTCTGACCCTGGACGGGTACCCCCCGGCGCAGCTCGGGCAGAAGCATTGCCCGGGCTGCGCCGTTCCCGGTGACGACGTCGCTCCGGGACGGGACGCTATGGTGGGTGGCTCCCACCCGATCCCAGAGCGGAGCCCATCATGGATCCCCGTCACCACAGCCATGTCCTCCTCGACGGTCCCGCCCGCGCCGCCGCACGGGCGATGCTCAAGGGCACCGGCTACAGCGACGCGGAGCTGCGCCAGCCCCTGGTGGGCATCGCCAACACCTGGGTCGAGACCATGCCCTGCAACCTCGACCTGCGCCGCCTCGCCGAGCACGTCAAGCGCGGGGTGCGCGCCGCCGGGGGCACGCCGATGGAGTTCAACACCATCGCGGTGAGCGATGGCGTGACCATGGGCACCGAGGGGATGAAGGCCTCGCTGGTCAGCCGCGAGGTCATCGCCGACTCGGTCGAGCTGCTCGGCCGCGGCCACTTCTTCGACGCGATGATCTGCCTGGTCGGCTGCGACAAGACCATCCCCGGCGCCGCCATGGGGCTGCTGCGGCTGGACGTCCCCGGGCTGATGCTCTATGGCGGCTCGATCGCCCAGGGCCGCTTCCGCGGCCGCGACGTCGATGTCAAGGACGTCTTCGAGGCCATCGGCGCGCTCGAGGCGGGGAAGATCACCGAGGCCGACCTGCGCGAGCTCGAGGACGTCGCCTGCCCCGGGGCCGGTGCCTGTGGCAGCCAGTACACCGCCAACACGATGGCGCTGGTGATGGAGTTCATCGGCCTCTCGCCGATGGGCTCGGCGAGCGTCGCCGCCCTCGACCCCGCCAAGCCGGCGGTGGGTGAGGCCGCAGGCCGCCTGGTGATGGAGATGCTCCACGCCGGGAGGAGCGCCCGCGGCGTGGTCACCCGCACGTCGCTCGAGAACGGCATCGCCGGGGTCGCCGCCACCGGCGGCTCCACCAACGGCGTGCTGCACCTGCTCGCCATCGCCCACGAGCTCGACATCCCGCTGGAGATCGACGACTTCGACCGGGTCAGCGCCCGCACCCCGATCATCGCCGACCTCAAGCCCGGTGGCCGCTTCAGCGCGGTCGACCTCGGCCGCGCCGGCGGGGTGCAGCTGGTGGCGCGCCGGCTGATCGAGGCCGGGCTGCTCGACGGGTCGGCCGCGACGGTGACCGGTCGCAGCCTCGCCGACGAGGCCGCCGCCGCCGAGGAGACCCCCGGCCAGGAGGTGGTGACCTCGGTGGAGCAGCCGCTCAAGGCCACCGGTGGACTGGTCATCCTCCGCGGCAACCTCGCCCCCGAGGGCTGCGTGGTCAAGGTGGCGGGCGAGGAGCGCACCCTCCATCGCGGACCCGCGCGGGTCTTCGACCGCGAGGAGGACGCCATGGAGGCGGTGTCGGCGCGGCGGATCCAGCCCGGCGACGTGGTGGTGATCCGCTACGAGGGCCCTCGCGGGGGGCCGGGGATGCGCGAGATGCTCGGCGTCACCGCGGCGCTCGTCGGCCAGGGGCTGGGGTCGGAGGTGGCGCTGCTCACCGACGGGCGCTTCAGCGGCGCCACCCACGGGCTGATGGCCGGGCACGTCGCCCCCGAGGCGGCGGCCGGCGGCCCGATCGCGGCGCTGCGCGAGGGTGACGAGATCACCGTCGACATCGACGGCCGCCGCCTCGACGTCGCCCTCTCCGCCGACGAGATCGCCGAGCGCCTCGCCGGCTGGGCGCCGCCCGCGCCGCGCTATGCTCGGGGCGTCTTCGGGAAGTACGCGGCGACGGTGGGCTCCGCCTCGCAGGGTGCGGTCACCTCGTAACACCGGGTCACGCCATCGCGACATCGGGGTCGCGCCGGTTGCGAGCGGGGCCGGGGACTGGTAGTCTCGGGAACAATTACAACTGAATATGGCTCCGACGGGGAGTAGTAGGGTTCGTCCGACAGGCGAACCAGCGAGCCGGAGATGGTGAGAGCCGGCCGCCAGCGCGATCCCGAACTCGCCCCCGAGCCGTCCGACCCGTGCCGTGACCCGGTGCGGGGAGCGTCGAACCACCCGCGTGGCCTACCCACCACGGGGTCAGTAGACCGGGCCGGAGTGGCGTCCGATATCAACGCCGACGAGTGGGTCGCTCGTTGACTGTCCCTCCCTCCGTCGAGGTAGGCGGTACGCGAGCCGGCCAAGCCGGGTGGTACCGCGGGGGAAATCCCTCGTCCCAGCGCAGAAGCTGTGGACGCAGGGATTTTTTGTTGCGGAGGAGGACAGGCATGACGGTGTCGGTGACGAGCACGACGGCCCAGAACGGGCTCGAGCCGGTGGAGCCGGTGGTCATCAACGAGGGGGACGTGGTGACCGGCGCCGAGATCCTCCTCGAGTGCCTGCGGCGGGAGAGGGTCGACACGATCTTCGGCTATCCCGGCGGAGCCAACCTCTGGATCTACCGGCACCTGCCGAAGTTCCCCGACCTCCACCACATCCTCGTCCGTCACGAGCAGGGCGCCACCCACATGGCCGACGGCTACGCCCGGGCCAAGCGGGGCAGCGCCGGCGTCGTCTTCGCCACCAGCGGGCCCGGAGCGCTCAACTGCGTCACCGGCATCGCCACCGCGCAGTACGACTCCACCCCGCTGGTGGTGATCACCGGCCAGGTGGCCACCGTCGCCGTCGGCACCGACGCCTTCCAGGAGTCCGACGTCATCGGCGTGACCATGTCGATCGTCAAGCACTCCTACCTGGTCCAGGACATCGAGAGCCTCCCCCGGATCGTGCGCGAGGCCTTCCACATCGCCACCACCGGGCGCCCCGGGGTGGTGGTGATCGACCTCCCCAAGGACATCCAGAACCAGAGGCACGCGTTCCACTGGCCCTCCGAGCCGGTGCGGCTGCGCTCCTACAACCCCACCCTCAAGGGCAACCCGCTCCAGATCCGCCGCGCCGCGCAGCTGATCGACGAGGCCAAGCGCCCGTGCCTGCTCGCCGGCCGTGGCGTGCTCATCAGCCAGGCCGAGGAGGAGCTGCTCGAGGTCTCCCGCCGGGCCTGCGTGCCGGTGGGCTGGACCCTGCTCGGCACCGGCACCTATCCGGTCGGCGACGAGCTCAGCCTGCACATGGTCGGCTTCATGGGCGCCGGCTACACCAACAAGGCGGTGCTCGGCTGCGACCTGCTGATCATGGTGGGGATGCGCGCCGACGACCGGGTCACCACCAAGCTGGACTCCTTCGCGCCCCAGGTCGAGAACATCATCCACATCGACATCGATCCTGCCGAGATCGGCAAGAACGTGCGGCCCACCCTGCCCATCGTCGGCGACGCCAAGCACGTGCTCGGCGAGATCGCCAAGCTGGTGCAGCCCAAGCGGCTCGACTCCTGGATCACCCAGATCGACCGCTGGAAGGAGGAGCACCCGATCCGCTACCGCACCACCACCGGGGTGCTGCAGCCGCAGGACGTGCTCAAGGAGATGTACAAGCTCTGCGACAGCGATGCGATCGTGGTCGCTGACGTGGGCCAGAACCAGATCTGGGGCGCGCTGTGGTGGGACTACCGCCAGAGCGGCCTCTACCTCAACAGCGGCGGCGCCGGCACCATGGGCTTCTCGTTCCCCGCGGCGCTGGGAGCGCGCCGGGCCCGTCCCGACAAGGCGGTGTGGTGCATCGCCGGCGAGGGCGGCTTCGTGATGACGATGCAGGAGCTGGCCACCGCGGTCCACGAGAACCTGGACGTCAAGATCATCATCCTCAACAACTACTGCCTGGGGATGGTGCGCCAGTTCCAGGACGACTACTACGAGGGCGTGCGCAGCGCCATCGACCTCCACGGCGCCCCCGACTTCGTCAAGCTCGCCGACGCCTACGGCATCCCCGGCTGGCGCACCGACCGGCTCGACGAGGTGCCCCGCATCCTCCGCGAGATGCAGGCGCACCAGGGCCCGTGCCTGGCCGAGTTCATCATCGACCCCGAGGCGAACGTTCGGCCGATCGTGCCCCTCGGCGCCGGCCTCCCCGACTTCGTGGAAGAGATCATGGAGGAGGGGATGTGAGCTCGCGCCACCGACTGCTCTCGCTGCTCGTCGAGAACCATCCCGGCGTCCTGAACAAGGTCTCGAGCATGATCCGCCGGCGGGGGATGAACATCACCTCGCTGACCGTGGGCGAGACCGACGACGACTCGGTGTCGCGGATGACGATCGCCGTCGACGTCGGCCGGGCCACCGCCGACCAGGCGGTGAAGCAGCTCTACAAGCTGATCGAGGTGGTGAAGATCAGCGACATCACCGAGGACCCGATCGTCGACCGCGAGCTGGTGCTGGTCAAGGTCGCCGCCTCGCGCGGCGATCGCAGCGAGCTGCTCCAGATCGTCGACATCTTCAAGGGCAAGATCGCCGACGTCGGCGTCGAGTCGATGGTGCTCGAGATGAGCGGCTCCGAGGACCAGGTCGACACCTTCCTCGAGCTGGTGCGCCCCTTCGGCATCCGTGAGATCGCCCGCAGCGGCACGGTGGCGATGGCCCGCGGCCGCGACGGCCTGCGGCTCAGCAGCAAGCACCAGGCGCGCAACGCCGCCGCCCAGCCCGACCTCGAGGCCGCCGAGCGCAAGCGCCGCTCCGCCGGCGTGCTGGTGGGGGACTGACGATGTCGCCCACCGCGCCGCCGCGCTACGACGCCCCGATCGAGACCCCCGAGGAGCTCGCCGAGCACACCCCGGCGTCCCCGCCCTCCGAGACCGCGCCGCCGTCCCCGCCGCAGGGCGAGGTCGAGCTGGTCGGCCGAGTGGACCACTCCCTCCTCGACGCTCTCGTCGAGATGCACAACCCCACGATGGAGAATCCGTGATGGCACCCGCTGATCCCAACCGCGTCTACATCTTCGACACCACCCTCCGGGACGGTGAGCAGGCGCCAGGGTTCGCGCTCAACGTTGAGGAGAAGGTGGAGATCGCCCATCAGCTGGCGAGGCTCGGCGTCGACGTGATCGAGGCCGGGTTCCCGATCAGCAGCCCCGGCGACTTCGCCGCCTGCCAGCGGATCGCCCGCGAGGTCGGCACCCTCGACGGCGCGCCGGTGATCACCGCGCTCGCCCGCGCCGTGCCCAAGGACATCGACGCGGTCTGGGAGGCGATCAAGGACGCGCCGCGCAAGCAGATCCACATCGTGCTCAGCGTCAGCGACATCCACATCGAGAAGAAGGGGCTGGGCACCCGCCAGCAGGTGCTCGAGAAGGGCATCGCCGCGATCGAGTACGCGCGCCAGTTCTGCGATCACGTCGAGTACTCGCCCGAGGACGCCGGCCGTGCCGACCGCGCCTACCTCTACGAGACCGTGGAGGCGATGATCGAGGCCGGCGCCACCGTGATCAACGTCCCCGACACCACCGGGTACACCCTGCCTCACGAGTTCGGCGGGATGATCGGCGACCTGATGCGCCACGTGCGCAACGTCGGCAACGCCATCGTGAGCGTCCACTGCCACAACGACCTCGGCCTGGCGGTGGCCAACAGCCTCGCGGCCATCGACAACGGCGCCCGCCGGGTCGAGTGCACCATCAACGGCATCGGCGAGCGGGCGGGCAACGCCTCGCTCGAGGAGCTGGTGATGATCCTGCGGACCCGCGAGAAGCTCCTCGGGCTGCACACCGGCGTCAACACCCGGCTGCTCGCCCCCACCAGCCAGCTGGTCCAGGCGCGCACCGGGATGCACGTCCAGGCCAACAAGGCGATCGTCGGCGCCAACGCCTTCGCCCATGCCAGCGGCATCCACCAGGACGGCGTGCTCAAGGACAAGCTGACCTACGAGATCATGAGCCCCGAGGACGTCGGCGTCGCCGACACCCGGATCGTGCTGTCGCCGCGCAGCGGCCGCCACGCCTTCCGCCACCGCCTCCAGGAGCTCGGCTACGCGCTCGCCGACGATGCCTTCGCCCGCGCCTGGGAGGCGTTCCTCGTGCTCGCCGACAAGAAGAAGGAGGTCACCGACCGCGACCTCCAGGCGCTGGTCGCCGACGAGGCCCGCACCGTCCCCGAGCGGTTCAACCTCGAGCTGGTGCAGGTCTCGTGCGGCACCTCGGGACGGCCGAGCGCGACGGTGCGGCTGCACGACAGCGAGCGGCCCGACCGCATCCTCGAGGACGCGGCCATCGGCGACGGTCCCGTCGACGCCGTCTGCAACGCCATCGCCCGGCTCGTGGACATGCCCACCGAGCTTGTCGACTTCACCGTCCGCGCCGTCACCGGCGGCCTCGACGCGATGGGCGAGGCCAGCGTGCGCGTCCGCCACCAGGACCGCATCTTCAGCGGCCACGGCGCCGACACCGACATCATCGTCGCCAGCGCCAAGGCCTACTGCAGCGCGCTGAACAAGGTGGCCGCGGAGCGCCCGGCGGTGTCGCTCCCGGCGGGGTCCGGCGTGTGAGCGGCGAGGACACCGAGGCCGGCGCGGTCCACCGCGTCGCCGTCCTCGGCGGCGACGGCGTCGGCCCCGAGGTGACCGCCGCGGCGCTCACCGTGCTCGAGGAGGCGGGGCTCCGCTACGGATTCCGGGTCGAGACCACCGAGGCGCTGATCGGCGGCGCCGCCATCGACGCCACCGGCACCGCCCTCCCCGACGGGGTGCTCGAGGCCTGCCGCGCCGCCGACGCGGTGCTGCTCGGCGCCGTGGGCGGCCCGCGCTGGGACGACCCCCGGGCCGCGGTGCGTCCCGAGCAGGGCCTGCTGGGACTGCGCAAGGGCCTCGGCCTCTACGCCAACCTCCGCCCGGTGCGGGTCTACGACGCCCTCGCGCAGTTCTCGACGCTGCGCGAGGAGGTCATCCTCGGCACCGACTTCATCACCGTCCGCGAGCTCACCGGCGGCCTCTACTTCGGGCAGCCGCAGGGTCGCGAGGGCGAGCCCCCCGACCGCCGCGCGGTCGACACCTGCGTCTACACCGAGGCCGAGGTCGAGCGGGTCGCCCGGGTCGCCTTCGAGCTCGCCCGCGGCCGCCGCCGGCGGGTCTGCAGCGTCGACAAGCAGAACGTGCTCGCCACCAGCCGGCTCTGGCGCGAGGTGGTCACCGAGATCGGCCGCGACTACCCGGACGTGGTGCTCACCCACCAGCTGGTCGACACCGCGGCGATGCAGCTGGTGCGCGACCCCCGCCAGTTCGACGTGCTGCTCACCGAGAACCTCTTCGGCGACATCCTCAGCGACGAGGCGGCGATGATCGCCGGGTCGATGGGGATGCTGCCGTCGGCGTCGCTGGGCGAGGGCGAGGCGGGCGGCGGCGGCCGGCGCTTCGGGCTCTACGAGCCGGTGCACGGCAGCGCCCCGGACATCGCCGGCAGGGGGGTGGTGAACCCGCTCGCGGCGATCCTCAGCGCCGCCCTGATGCTGCGGGTCTCGCTCGGCGAGTCCGAGGCCGCCGAGGCGGTGGAGCACGCCGTCGACCAGGCCATCGGCCTGGGGGCGCGCACCCGCGACCTCGGCGCCGACGACGACCGCGCCCTGGGCACCGCGGAGATGACCGAACGGGTCCTGGACCTGCTGCCCTACCCCGCGCACCGATGAACGGCAACGGGAAGGGAGATCCGCGTCGCCGGGTGGTGGTCTACGACACCACCCTCCGTGACGGCGCCCAGGGCCCGGGCATCGCCTTCAGCGCCTCCGACAAGCTGAAGATCGCCCGGCGCCTCGACGCCCTCGGGGTCGACGTCGTCGAGGGCGGCTGGCCGGGGAGCAACCCCAAGGACACCGAGCTCTTCGCCGCGCTCCGCGAGGCGCCGCTGCAGCGGGCCCGGCTGGCCGCCTTCGGCGCCACCCGCCGGGCCCACATCGCCGCCGCCGAGGACGAGAACCTCCGCGAGCTGCTCGCCAGCGGCGCCCCGGTGTGCACCCTGGTGGGCAAGTCGAGCGCCTGGCAGGTGCGCGAGGTGCTGCGCTGCAGCCGCGACGAGAACCTGGCGATGATCCGCGACTCGGTCCGGTTCCTCCGCGAGCACGGGCGCGAGGTGGTCTTCGACGCCGAGCACTTCTTCGACGGCTTCGACGCCGACGGCGCCTACGCGCTCGCCACCTGCGCCGCCGCCGCCGATGCGGGGGCGAGCTGGGTCGTCGCCTGCGACACCAACGGGGGGCGGATGCCCCACGAGGTGGTGCGCGGCGTCGACGCCCTGCTCGAGCGGCTCGGCGACCTGGGCGAGGGCGGCGGTGGCGTCCGGGTCGGCATCCACTGCCACAACGACTGCGACCTCGCCGTGGCCAACACCCTGGCGGCGGTCGAGGCCGGCGCCGACATGGTGCAGGGCACGATCAACGGCATCGGCGAGCGCTGCGGCAACGCCAACCTGTGCAGCGTGGTGCCCAACCTCCGCATCAAGCTGGCGATGGACACGATGAGCGACGACGGGCTGCGCCACCTCACCGAGACCTCGCAGTTCGTCGCCGAGATCTCGAACCGCACCCCCTCGCCGCAGCAGCCGTTCGTGGGCGAGGGCGCCTTCGCCCACAAGGGCGGGCAGCACGTGGCCGCGGTGATGCGCAACCAGGACGCCTACCAGCACATCGACCCGAGCCTGGTGGGCAATCACGCCCGGGTTCTGGTCAGCGACCTCGGCGGCCGCGGCAACGTCCTGTACAAGGCGCGCGAGTTCGGCGTCGATGTCGATCGCGACGACCCCATGACCAGGAGGCTGGTCCGCCAGCTCAAGGACCTGGAGCACCACGGCTACTCGTTCGAGGGCGCCGACGCGTCCTTCGAGATGGTGATCCGGCGGATGCGCGAGGGCTACGCCGCGCCCTTCACCCTCCTCGACTTCATCGCCCTGACCGAGCGCCGCCACGGCAACGGGGCGGTGATCAGCGAGGGCACCATCAAGGTCCGCATCGGCGACGAGGTGCACCACACCGCCGCCGAGGGCAACGGCCCCGTGAACGCCCTCGACCTGGCGCTGCGCAAGGCCCTGGTGCCCAGCTTCCCGCAGATCGCCCACGTCCGCCTCCACGACTACAAGGTGCGCATCCTCGACGAGGCGGCCGGCACCCACGCGGTGACCCGGGTGCTCATCGAGTCCGGCGACATCCGGGACGGGCGGCGCTGGAGCACGGTCGGCTGCTCGCCGAACATCATCGAGGCCTCCTGGGCCGCGCTCGCCGACTCGATGGAGTACGCCCTGCTCAAGCTCGCGGTGTAGCGCTCACCGAGCCCCCACAGCGTGGAGTAGCCTTGCGCGGCACGGGGGCCAGGACGCGGCCGGGCGGGCCGGCGGCCAGCCGGGGAGAATTCACGCATGGAGCTGTGGACCTGCGAGAGCTGTGGCTCGAAGAACGCCGCCGTGGCCTGCTGGAAGTGCGGGTCCGCCGGTCCCGGCAGCGCCGCGCCGCCCGCGGCGCCGGCGCCCCCGGCGACGGCGGCCGGGCCCTCCGCGGCGGCGCAGGCCCCCGGCGGGGCGGGAGCCTGGGACCCGGCGGGCGCGGTGCCCGCCAAGCCCACGGCGCCCTCGTGGTCGGAGCCGATCGCCCCGTGGACCGCCCCGCCCTCGGACTGGCAGGCCCCGGCACCCGCCGCCGCCGCCCCGGCGCCGTCCCTGCCCGCACCCTCCGCCTCCTCGCCGCCGGCGATCCCGGCGACACCGCCGCCGGCGCCCACCCCGGCTGCCTACTCGCCGCCCGCGGTCGGCGCCGGCTCGGCCGCCTGGTCGACCCCGTCGACCGGCGCCTCCCAGCCGGCGCAGCCACCGCCGTCGAGACCGGCGCCCCCGCCCGGCCCGGCCCCGTCGGCGTCGAAGCCGCTGCCCACCACCCGGATCCTGGTGGTGGCGGTGGTCGTTCTCATCGTCCTGGTGGCGGTGCTGATCCTCGTCCTCCGGGGGCGTGACTCCCAGGCGCTGACCACCCCGGCCTCGGTCGAAGGGCTGCCCCAGATCCACGGCGCCACCGTCGACGCCCTCGCCCAGCAGGCGCGCCGCAACGCCGGCGCCGACGGCGAGGGCATGCTCGTGGGGGTCTACGGGCGCGACCAGGTCCCCGCCTTCATCTTCGTGGTGGTGAGGTCGCGCGGCAACGGCCTCGGCAACTTCGAGAAGGGCTTCATCAAGGGAGCCTCGCAGGTCGGCTTCAACACCGGCGACTTCCAGCACCGCAGCCGCAACGGCGTCCAGTACGACTGCGGCATCGTCCAGATCGCCGCCGGCGTGCCCCTCTCCTTCTGCTTCTTCGACGACGGCAGCGCCACCGGGGCGGGGCTGGTGCCCGACGAGCCGGGCATCGACCGGGCGCTCCAGCTGACCAGCTCCGGCCGGGGGGCGGCGGAGAGCAGCTGAGGGATGATCGCTCCGCTCGGTAGACTTGGGGTCGACGCCAGCGCTCAGAGGTGACAGGTGGCCACCACATCGGTCCGCACCGGCACCCGCGCCACCGGCGCCGCCGGCGGGCGCCACGGCGAGGAGGTGCTCTGCATCCCCCGCCGCACCATCTTCCCCGACGGCGCCTGGCACGGTCTGGTGACCACCGGGCTGGAGCGGGTGCTGCGCACGATCCGGGCCGCCGCCCAGTACCGGCCCCGTGGTCTGGTCGAGGACGATCCCACCCAGCAGCAGGTGATCCCCTACTGCATCGTCCGCCACGACGACGGCACCTACCTGCTCACCCGCCGGCTGCGCAGCTCCACCGAGAGCCGGCTGCACCACCTCTACTCGCTCGGCGCCGGCGGCCATATCAACCCGGGTGACGGCGTCGCCGGCGACCCGGTGATCGGCGGCCTGCGACGCGAGTGGCGCGAGGAGGTGTGCTGCCCCAGCCCCGCCACCGCGCGGCTGGTGGCCCTGCTCAACGACGACACCACCCCGGTGTCGCAGGTGCACCTCGGCCTGGTCTTCCTGGTCGAGCCCCGCGCCGGGAGGGTGACCGTGCGCGAGACCGAGAAGCTCGAGGGCGAGGTGCTCGGCCTCGAGGCGATGCGCCGCCATTACCTGAACATGGAGTCGTGGTCGCAGCTCGCCTACGACGACCTCGTCGCCGGCGCGCCCGACCGTGCCGAGCGCAGCCCGCTGGTGGTGGAGCTGGAGGCGGCCCCCTAGGGACGGGGGCCGAGAATGGGGCCCCTGCTAGACTGATCGAGCCTTGTCCCGCATCCTGTCACTGCAATGCCGCGAGTGCGGCACCGAGATCCCGGTGTCGCCGACGCACGTCTGCGACCTGTGCTTCGGGCCGCTCGACGTCCGCTACGACTACGCCGAGGTGGCCCGCCGGGTCTCGCGGGAGTCGATCAGCGCCGGGCCGCCGAGCATCTGGCGGTACCGGGACCTGCTCCCCGTCGAGCTCGACGACGACGAGCCGGTCACCCTCGGCGAGGGCTTCACCCCCCTGGTCCACGCCCCCAACCTCGGCGAGGTGCTGGGGCTGAAGAACCTCTACATCAAGAACGACACCATGAACCCCACCAACTCCTTCAAGGACAGGGTGGTCAGCGTCGCGGTGTCGTGGGCGCGCCGGCAGGGCTTCGAGACCATCGCCTGCGCCAGCACCGGCAACCTCGCCAACGCGGTCGCCGCCTACGCCGCCCGCGCCGGGCTGCGCGGCTACGTCTTCATCCCCGCCAACCTCGAGGAGGCGAAGGTCGCCACCACGGCGGTGTTCAAGCCGACGATGGTGCGCATCGACGGAAACTACGACGAGGTCAACCGGCTCTGCACCGAGCTGGTCGACCTCCTCGACTGGGCCTTCTGCAACATCAACATCCGGCCGTTCTACAGCGAGGGGAGCAAGACCCTCACCTACGAGACCGCCGAGCAGCTGGGCTGGCGGCTGCCCGACGAGATCATCATCCCGATCGCCTCCGGCTGCCAGTTCGTCAAGCACAACCGCGCCGCGCGCGAGCTCATCGATCTCGGCCTCGTGACCGGCTCCGGCGCCGCGATGCCACGGCTCACCGGCGCCCAGGCGCTGGGCTGCTCGCCGGTCGCCGCCGCCTTCCAGCGCGCCGACGGGCACGTGGTTCCGGTCAGGCCTGACACCATCGCCAAGTCCATCGCCATCGGCAACCCCTCCGACGGCGGCTACGTGGTCCAGATCGCCCGCCGCACCGGTGGGGTGGTCGACACCGTCACCGAGGAGGAGATACTCGAGGGGATGGAGCTGCTCGCCCGCACCGAGGGGATCTTCACCGAGACCGCCGGCGGCGTCACCGTCGGGGTGCTCGCCAAGCTCGCCCGCGCCGGGCGCTGGCGCGGCGACGAGACCGTGGTCGCGTACATCACGGGGCACGGGCTGAAGACCGCCGAGGTGCTGAACGGTCGCTCCGTTCTCGAGGACGCGATCCCGCCCTCGGTGCGGGCCTTCCGGGACCGGTTCGGGGCGGCCGCCGACGACCCCGCGCTCGCCGGCCGGCGGGTCACCACCGCCACCGCCGCCCCCGCCTGAGCGGACGCCCGGGCAAACGGGCGCCGGTATACTCAGAGGCGGTCCGGCATCCGCCGCAGGAGGTCAGCACGACACATGGCAGTCACCATCCGCGTCCCCGGGCCGCTTCGCCGGCTCACCGACGGCAAGCCCGAGGTCGAGGTCGACGGCGGCACCGTGTCCGAGGTGCTGCGCGACCTCGACGCGCGCTACCCGGGGTTCAACGACCGCCTCTACGGCCCCGAGGGCCAGCTGCGGCAGTTCATCAACATCTACCTCAACGACGCCGACATCCGCTTCGGGCAGGGCCTCGACACCCCGGTCGGCGAGAACGACGACCTCTCGATCGTTCCCGCGGTCGCCGGGGGGCTCTCCAGCGCCGGCTAGCGGCGAGGTGGCGCGTCGACGGGTCCGGCTCACCTTCAGCCCTCGGCTGGTGACCGAGCCCGTGATCCATCAGCTGGGCAGCCGGTTCGCCGTGGTCACCAACATCCGCCGTGCCGACGTCACCCGTGACGAGGGCTGGGTGGTGCTCGAGGTCGAGGGCGAGCCCGACGACGTCGAGCGCGGCCTCGCCTGGTGCTCCGGCCTCGGCGTGCGGGTCGACCCGGTGGAGGGCGAGCTGGCCACATGAGGCCGGCGCCGGCGGCCGCGCCCCTGGTCCCGGACGACCCGCTCGACCTGGTCCCCCACGGCGCCACCGTCGCGGTGGCGATGTCCGGCGGGGTCGACTCCGGGGTCGCCGCCGCCCGCTGCGTGGCCCGCGGCCTCGACGTGGTCGGCATCACCCTGGCGATGTGGCCGCGGCGGCCCGAGGTCACCCGCGACCGCGGCTGCTGCGGCGTCGACGCCGTGACCGACGCCCGCCGCACCGCCGCCCGCCTCGGCATCCCCCACTACGTCTGGAACCTCGAGGAGGAGTTCGAGGCCGCGGTGATCGCCGACTTCGAGGCGGAGTACGCCGCCGGGCGCACCCCCAACCCCTGCGTGCGCTGCAACCAGCGGGTGAAGTTCGGGGTGCTCCTCGAGCGCGCCCTCGCTCTCGGCGCCGGGCACCTCGCCACCGGGCACTACGCCCGGGTCGGCCGCCGCGGGGGCTCCTGGACCCTGCACCGGGGCGCCGATCCCCGCAAGGACCAGGCCTACACCCTGTACCAGCTCGGCCAGGACCGGCTGGGGCAGGCGGTGTTCCCGGTGGGCGCGAGCGCCAGCAAGCAGGCGGTGCGCGAGCAGGCGGGCCACCTCGGGCTGGGGGTCGCCGCCAAGCCCGACTCCCAGGAGCTGTGCTTCGTCGACGAGGGCATCCGCGAGGAGCTGGAGCGGCGGCTGGCCGGCCGCTTCCAGCCCGGGCCGATCGTCGACCTCGACGGCGGCACCCTCGGCGAGCACCGCGGCCTGCCCTTCTACACCGTGGGCCAGCGCTCCGGGCTCGGGATCGCGCCCCGCCGCGCCGATGCCACCCCGCTGCACGTGATCGCCCTCGACGCAGCCAGCAACACCGTGGTGGTGGGCCCCCGGCGGGCACTCCTTCGCCATGCCGTGGTGGCCACCGCCTGCTCCTGGGTGGGCGATCCCCCGGCGGTGGGGGAGGGGTGCACCGCCCAGCTGCGCGCCCACGGCGAGGCCCATCCGGCGCGGGTGGAGGAGGCCGGCGCCTCCAGCCTGCGGATCCGCCTCGACCCCCCCGCCTCCCAGGTCGCGTCCGGCCAGCCGGTGGTGCTCTACCGCGGCGACGAGGTGCTCGGCGGAGGGACGATCTCAGGCTCCGCCTAGTCTGTAGGCTTCCGCGCCATGCAGCCGAGCGCCGCCGAGATCCTGATCGGCACCGCCACCGTGGTCCTCGCCTGCGCCGCCGGGGCCTACGCCCTGCGCGCCGGGCTCCGCCGCGGCGGCCGGCTCTGGCTGATCTGCGCCACCGGCTGCCTGCTGGTGGTCCTCGGCGTGGTCGGGCAGCGGAGCTTTCCCACCGCCGACGCGGTCAGCCGGGTGGGGAGGGACGAGGCCGCCCGCCAGGTGCCCGGCCCCTGGGACGCCGGGGTGGGCATCCCGGTGCTCGGGCTCCACGTCACCCCGGTCACCCTGGCCGGGCTCCTGCTCTCGGTCGCGGGCACCTCGCTGGTGCTCTTCTTCGAGGCCCCTCCCGCCGCCCCGGGGTCGCGAGCCCAGCCCCTGCCCCGCCTCGAGGACGACGACGCGGTCTGATCGCCGGTCCACCGAGTGGGCCACCGCGGTGCTCTCTATACTGGCGCGCCGTGCCGTCCCTCTCCGCCGTGGCCATCTCCATCGTCGTGGGGATCGTCCTGCCGCTCGGCCTCCTGGCGGGTGCGCGTGCCCTCGGGGGGGTGGCGTCCGAGGCGCGCGGAGCCGTCCCGGAGCTGCCCCGGCTCCTCCAGCTGACCCTCGGAGCCGTGCTCCTCTTCTGCCTCGTGCCCTTCGTGGTCGCGCTGGGAGGGCTGGACCACGGCTACGCGGTGGCGGAGATGCTCCTGTTCGCCGCGCTGCTCGGCGCCGCCGCCCTCTACGTGGCCCGCGCCGGCTCCCGCGGCTGGGGATGAGCCGGTGAGCGTGAACGGCCCCCTGTTCTACCTCGGCGCCGCCGCGGCCCTGGCCGGTGCGATCGCCGTGGTGACGGTCAAGGACCTGCGCACCGCCGTGCTCGCCTTCGCCGGCTTCGGCCTCGGGCTGGGCCTGCTGCTCCTGGTGGTCGGCGCCGACCTGGTGGCGGGGCTGGCCGTGCTGGTCTGCACCGGGGTGGTGCCCGCGGTGGTGCTCACCGGGATGGTGCTCACCACCGACCCGCCCGGGCCCGGCGACGACGCCGAGTCACCTCGCCGGCCGATGCTCAGCGCGGTGCTCAAGCGCTGGCCGATCGCCCTCGGCCTCGGCGCCGGGTTCTCCGCCCTGATCATCGCCGCCGCCGCCGCCAGCCGCGGCGACTGGGTCACCGGGGCCTATCCCTCCGAGCTGATCGACCACGGCACCACCGCCACCCTGGGGCGGGTGCTGCTGAACAGCTACGCGCTCCCCTTCGAGGGGATCGGCGTCCTCCTCCTCGCCGCCGCCGTCGGCGCCACCGTGATCGCCCGCCGCGACCGGATGGAGCGGGACATGGACCGTGCCGAGCGCGAGCGCGCCGAGCGCGAGGAACGGGTGCGCCGCCGCCGCGAGGACCGCATCCGCGCCCGCGAGGGCCGCCGCCCCGGCGACCCCGGCGTGGCCGCGGCGCTGCCCGCCGAGGGGGACGGCGGGTGACCATCGGCATCACCCACCTGGTGGTGGTGAGCGCGCTCGTCTTCGGCGCCGGCGTCTACGGGGTGCTGGCGCGGCGCAGCCTGTTCGGGGTGCTGCTGGCGCTGCAGCTGATGCTCGCCGGGGCCGAGATCGCCATGGTCGGCTTCGCCCGCTTCGGCGACGCCTCGGCCCAGCCCCTCGACGGCATGGCCCTCGCCTTCCTCGCCATCCTCGGCGGCGCCGCCGAGGTGGTGGTGGCCGTCGCCCTGGTGCTGCTCGCCTACCGCCGGCACCGCACCGTCCAGGTCGACGAGCTCGACGAGCTCTCCGGATAGGAGTCGCGCATGTACAACCTGGCGTGGGCGGTGGTGCTGGTGCCCCTCGCGGCCTGCATCCTGAGCTACCTGCCCGAGGTGCCACGGCGCGCCGCCCTGTTCTGCATCGCCGGCACCGGGGTGACCCTGCTCCTCTCCCTGGTGCTGCTCGTCTACCGGCTCGGGCACAACAACGCCGCGCCCTACCAGTCGGTGATCACGTTCATCACCTTCGCCCCCAACCAGGACCTCGGCGGCGGGGTGGTGGGCGACTTCCATCCCCAGCTGGGCATCCGCGTCGACGGGCTGAGCGCGGTGATGATGCCGGTGGTGGCGCTGATCAGCCTGCTGGTGCAGATCCACTCGGTGGTGTCGATGCGGGGCGACGCCGGGCTGCGCCGCTACTTCGCGCTCCTCACCCTCAGCACCTTCGCGATGCTGGCCTTCGTCTCCAGCCCCAACTACTTCCACCTCTACGTGATGTGGGAGCTGGTGGCGGTCTGCTCCTGGCTGCTGATCGGCCACTGGTGGGACCGGCCGGAGGTGCTGCGCGCCGCCCGGCGGGCCTTCCTCGTCACCCGCGTGGGCGACGTCGCGCTGCTGCTCGCGCTCGTGGTCACCTACGTCAAGTTCGCCTCCAACGTCGCCCTGCTGCCGAACCCCCCCGGCCAGGACCTCAACGACCCGCTGAGCTTCACCGTGCTCGGCCAGGAGTGGCACCGGGGACACCTCGGCGCCGTCGCCGGCGTGGGCCCGCGCACCCTGGTGATCACCGCCCTGCTGCTGCTGCTCGCGGCCGCGGTCACGTCGGCCCAGCTGCCGGTGCAGAGCTGGCTCGCCGGCACCGCCGAGGCCCCCCCGCCGGCGGCGGCGCTGATCCAGTCCGCGACCGTCGCCACCATGGGGGTGTTCCTGGTGGCGCGCGCCTACCCGCTGTTCCTCGAGGTGCCGCAGGTGCTGGCCGGCCTCGCGGTGCTGGGCGCGCTCAGCGCGGTGGCCGGCGCGGTGATGGCGCTGGGCCACACCGACATGCAGCGGATCATCGCCTACGCCACCTCCAGCCACCTCGGCCTCGCGTTCGTGGGGCTGGGGGTGGGCGCGCTGAGCGCCGGGGTGTTCCACCTGTTCACCCAGGCGTGGGCGGTGGCGCTGCTGGTGCTCGCCGCCGCCAACGTCGCCCGCGCCTACGGCACCCGCGACATCCGCCAGCTGGGCGGGGTCTGGGAGCGGATGCCCTGGACCTCCCGCGCCATGCTCGCCGGCTGCGCCAGCTCGGCGGGGGTGGTGCTGCTCTCCGGCTTCTGGTCGCTCGACGGCGTGGTCGGCGGGGTGCTCCGCAACCGGCTGCCCAACGGCGCCTCCGCCCCCGGGGTGATCCAGGCGCTCCTGCTGATCGCCGTCCTCGCCGCGATGGGGCTGGGCGCGCTCGCCCTGGTCCGCATGTTCGGCGTCGCCATGCTCGGCGCGCCGGCACGGCGCCGGGGCTTCCAGCCGGAGAAGGTCCGGGAGGCGCCCCGGGGCATGCGGACGCCCCTGATCGTCCTCGGCGGGATCAGCGTGGTGGTCGGCCTCGCCGGCATCCCCGGGATCCGCGCCACCTTCGGGAACGTGGTCTTCGCCGGGGCGACGCCCCAGCACGAGCCCTTCTCGGTGGTGGCGCTGCTGCTCACCGCGCTGCTGGGCACGGGTGGCGCCGCCGTCGGCTGGCAGATCTGGGCGCGGCGCGACCAGGCCGCCGCCGGGCTGGCGGCGCGGGTGGCCGCCGCGGTGCCGCTCGGTGCCGCCGCCGCCGCCCTCGAGCCGCTGCGGGCGCGGGCCGCCGAGCTGCTGATCACCCGCCCGGCCGCGCTGCCGCCGCTGCTGGAGCGCAGGGTCGTCGACCCGGTCACCGACGCCGTCGCCGACGGCCTGGAGGTCGCCGCCGGCGGCGCCCGCCGGCTGCAGACCGGCAGGCTCAGCAGCTACCTGCTGACCGCGGTCGCCGCCACCGCGCTGCTCGCCCTCGGGGTGACCCTCGCCGCCACCGGGCACCTCCCCGGCGTGGGGGCGTCCCGGTGAACGCGCTCCACCTGGTGCTCGCCGCCACCGGCGCCACCGGGGCGACCGGCACCGGCACCGGGACGGGCACCGGCACCGCCACCACCGCCGGCGAGTTCCCCACCGTCCTGCTCAGCGCGCTGATCTGGACCACCGCGGCCACGATGCTCGTGCTCCTGTTCCTGCCCGAACGCACCGACGAGCAGCGCGGCCGCCTCCGCCTCGTCGCCCTGGCGGGCGCGGCCATCCCCCTGCTTCTGGCCACCTTCGGCCTCAACTATCAGATCGGGCAGGACTTCATCGGCGGCACCACCTCGTTCGAGGAGCAGCGCCCCTGGCTGACCGCGCTGCCGGTGGTGAGCAACTACCACCTCGGCGTCGACGGCATCTCGCTGCCCCTGCTGCTGCTCAGCACCCTGCTCTTCGTGATCGCGATGATCGCCTCCTGGCGGGTGGTCGCCCAGCTGCGTCTCTACCTCGTCCTCATGCTGCTGATGGAGACCGGCGTCAACGGCGTGCTCTGCTCGATGGACTACCTCGTGCTGGTGCTCTTCTGGGGGATGCAGGTGCTCCCCGCCTTCCTGCTCGTCGCCATGGGCGGGGGAGCGCAGCGGACCCGCGCCGCCTGGCGCCAGCTCGGCTTCGCCACCGTGGGGCTGGCGCTGCTGGCGGCCACCGCGCTGCTGCTCGCCGCCAAGGTGAACGCCAGCCCGCCCAGCTTCGACTTCGTCCGTGACAACACCGTGAAGCTGAGCGCGGGCATCGGCTCCCTGGGGTTCTGGCTCAGCTTCCTCGGCTTCGCCCTGGTGCTGCCGGTGGTGCCGTTCCACACCTGGGCGCGCGACGCCCTCGCCGAGGCCACCACCCCGGTGGCGGTGCTGCTGCGGGGCACGGTGATGACCCTCGGCGGCTACGGTCTGATGCGCGTCACCCTCACCGCCTTCCCCGACGCCTCCCACCGCTTCGGCCTGGTGATGGTCGTGGTGGCGGTGATCACCGCGCTCTGGGGGGCGGTCGCCGCCCTCGGCCAGGACGACCTGCGCCGGCTGCTCGCATACGGGGCGGTGGGTCAGATGGGGATGGTGCTCCTCGCCATCGCCAGCGCCTCGGCGATCGCCCTCAACGGCGCCGTGCTCATGCTGGTCGCCGACGGCCTCGCCGGCGCGCTCCTGCTGCTGCTCGCCGGTGCGGTGCAGGAGCGCACCCGCACCCGGAGCATCGCCCGCCTGGGCGGGCTCGCCGGGCAGATGCCGAAGCTCGCCGCCCTCTGGGTGCTGGGCGGCCTCACCGTGATCGGGCTGCCCTTCCTCGCCGGCTTCGTCGCCGAGCTGATGATCTTCACCGGCAGCTTCCCGGTGCACCGCGCGGCCACGGTCATCGTGATGGCGGGCACGCTGGTCACCACCGGCTGGGTGCTCTGGACGATGCAGCGGGTCTTCTTCGGCCCCAGCCGCGAGGCGTTCACCCGGCTGCGGGACGCCAGCACCCTGGAGCTGACCTACCTGCTGCCCCTGGCCATCGCGGTGGTCATCCTCGGCCTGCTGCCGGGGCGCGTCCTCCCGGTGATCAACAACGGCGTGCAGTCGGTCGTCGCACGCTTCACCGGAGGCTGAGGGATGCACGGATCGTCGCTCCGCCTCGCCGTCGACCTCATCCCCGAGGGCATCCTGCTGCTCGGCGCGCTGCTCCTCGGCTCCCTCGCGCTGCGCCGCGCGGCGCGGCCGCGGCCGGTGCGGCTGATCACCGTCGTGGCCCTGCTGGCCGCGGGGGCGATCCAGCTCACCTACCTTCGGGGCATGCCCGACGCCGGCTACCGCGCCTACTCCGACGGGCTGGTCGTCGACCGCTACACCACCTTCCTGGTGCCGGTGATGTGCTTCCTCGCGCTCCTCGCGGTGGCCACCTCGGGGCCGCTGCTGTCGCGCATCGCCACCCACGTCGCCGAGTACCACGCGCTGATCCTTCTCGCGGTCCTCGGCGGCTCCCTGCTGGTGGCGGCGCGCGAGATGGCGGCGCTCTGGGTGGCCCTGGAGCTGCTCTCGGTCTGCCTCGCGGTGCTGGTGGCGATGGTCAAGACCGACCGCCGCGGCAGCGAGGCGGCGGTCAAGCAGCTGGTGATCGGCGCCGCCGCCAGCGCCGTCCTCCTCTACGGCTTCGCGCTCCTCTACGGCGTCGGCGGGAGCACGGTGCTCGTCGACGTGGCCAGCGGCATCCGCCACGCCTCGCCGGCGGCGGCGCTGGGGATGGGGCTGGTGGTCTGCGCCCTGCTCACCAAGCTCGGCGCCGTCCCCTTCCATCAGTGGCTGCCCGACGGCCTCCGGGGAGCGCCCGCCCCGGTGGCCGCGCTCACCCTGGGGGTGGGCGGCACCGCGGTCGCGGGGTCGCTGGCGCGGGTGGTGACCGCCACCTTCGTCGACCTCACCTCGACCTGGACGGCGCTGGTGGCGCTGGTGGCGGCGGTCAGCCTCCTCTACGGCAACCTCGCCGCGCTCACCCAGGGCAGCCTGCGCCGGCTGATCGGCCTGCTGGCCGCGGGACAGACCGGGTTCCTGCTGCTCGGGCTGCTCGGCTCCGCCCCCGACCAGAAGGGGGTCGCCGCGCTGATCTTCGCGCTCGCCACCGGCGGCCTCACCGTCGCCGGGATGTTCGCCGTGCTCGCCGTGCTCGAGGGGGTCGTCGACGACGACCTGGGCAGCCTCCGCGGCCTCGGCCGTCGCAGCCCGCTGGCCGCCGCCATGCTCGCCCTCGGAGTGGTGTCGCTGGTCGGCGCGCCGCCGATGATCGGCTTCTTCGCCAAGCTCTTCCTGCTCGAGTCGGCGGTCCTCGCCGGCTACGCCTGGCTGGTGCTGATCGCCCTCGTGGCCTCGGTGATCGGCGCGGTCTCGGCGGCGCGGCTGCTGCGGCTGATGTTCGTGGACCAGCCCGCGGAGGGGGCCGCTCCGCTGCCCTCGGCCGGCGGGATGGTGCGTGCCGTCATCGGCCTCTGCGCGCTCGGCACGGTGCTCCTCGGGGCCGCCGCCCAGCCGCTCTTCAGCCTCGCCTCAGGTGGCGCCGGGTCGATCCACTGAGCAGGGCTCTTCCCCATCCGCTGCTGCGCGGTGGCCTGCGGCTCACCACCTCGCTGGCGCGTGCGCTCGGTCCCGCCCGGTACGCCGTCGCCGACGCCGTCGGGCTCTGCGCCTGGGCCTCGGCGCGCGGACAGCGCCGGCAGGTCGCGGCCAACCACCGCCGCAACGACCCCGGCATCGACGAGCGCGAGGCCAGGCGCCGCGCCCGCCGGTCCTATCGCGAGTATGGACGCACCATCGCCGACTTTCTCTGGGCCCTCCAGCTCGACAGTGCGAGGGTGTCGCGCCACACCCGGATCGTGGGCGCCTCGAACGTCCTCTCGCTGCACGAGCAGGGTCGCGGAGGCATCCTCGTTCTCGGCCACTACGGCAGCTGGGACATGGCCGCCAACGTGGCGGTGGCCTACGGGGTCGGGCTGACCACGGTGATGGCGCCGGTCGGCCCGCCGGCGATCACCGACCTGGTGCTCTGGGCCCGCGAGGGCAACCAGCTCGAGGTGTTCACCCCCGAGAGCGCCGCCCGCGGGCTGCTCCGGGCGCTGCGCCGCGGGCGCTTCCTCTGCCTGCTGTGCGACATCCCCGGCGGCGGGCCCACGGTGGTGGTCGACTACTGCGGCGGCCCGGTGGAATTCACCGCCGCCCCCGCCCGGCTGGCCCGGGTGTCCGGGGCTCCGCTCCTGCCCGCCGTCTGCCGGAGGGCGGAGGGGGGATACGAGCTCGAGATCCACCCCCCGATGGCGGTGGGGCGAGGGGATGACGACGCCGAGGTGATGCAGCGGGTGGCGTCCACGCTCGAGGTCGCGGTGCGCCGCCATCCCGAGCAGTGGTACCCGTTCGGCGAGGTCTACGCTGATCCGGCGTGAGCGCCGGCCCGGGCCGGCGGCACCGTTTGGCGCGTCCGGACCTGCCCATGGGACGCTGGAGTATCCTCGTCGGGGGATGGTCGTCGCCCTCTCGTCCCCGACTCACGGCGCCGCATCGCGTCCGGACCGCGCCGGGTGAGCGCCGCGGGGCTGCGGGTGGCGTGGTTCGGGCACGCCGAGGGGCGCCGCGCCGACGGTCTGTCGACGTACAGCCGCGAGCAGGTCGGGGCGCTCGCCGCCCGCGGGCTCGAGGTCCGCTTCATCTCCCACGACGTCGACGGCGACGTGGTCCCGGCCCCGTCGGTGCGGCTCCGCGCGGTGCGGGTGAAGACCCTCACGGTGTCGCTCCCCGGGTCGCGGGAGCGGATCGAAAGGGTGCTCGCGGAGCTGCGCCCCGACATCGTCCACTGCTCCTGGAGCTTCTCCCACCTCGACGGCGAGATCGCCCGGATGGCGCGGGCCGCCGGGGCGGCCACCGTGGCCACCTTCCACCTGCCCTACGCCGAGCCCCGGAGCGCCCGGGGGCGGGTGCTCCGCGGCCTCTACCGCTGGCACGTGCGCAACCTCTCCGCCTACGACCACTGCGTCGCCCTCAGCGAGGACCAGCGCCAGCTCATCACCACCGCCGGCTACCCCGCCGACCGGGTCACGGTCGTCCACAACGCCGTCGACACCGCAGCGATCAGCCCCGGCGAGTCCGACCTCAGGCGGCGGCTCGGCGCCGCGTTCGTGGTCGCCTACATGGGCCGCCTCGATCCCGAGAAGCGCATCCCCGCGCTGGTCCGCAGCTTCCTCGACCTCGGCTGGCCCGACGACCACGTGCTGGTGATCGCCGGTGGCGGCGTCCACCTCCGGCGGCTGCGCCGGCTGGTCGGCGACCGTCCCAACGTGCGCATCCTCGGGGTGGTCACCGACCCGGCGCTGCGCCTCGAGCTGCTCCGCGCCGCCGACGTCTACGTGCTCCCGTCGACCGCCGAGGGGCTGGCCCTGAGCATGCTCGAGGCGATGGCGGCGGGCTGCGCGGTGGTCGCCACCGAGGCGGGGGAGGACGGTCCCGCCCTCGGCGACGCCGGCATCCGCCTCCCGGTGACCCCGCTCGAGCCCCATCTCGGCAACGCGCTGTGCCGGCTGCGCGACGATCCCGGGCTGCGCGCCGAGCTGGGGGCCCGGGCTCGCGCCCGGGTGCTGGACCACTACGCGCTCAGCACCGGTGTCGACCGGCTCGTCGACCTCTACACCCGGCTGCGCGCCGCCCGGGCGGCAGCGTGACATCCCCGCGCCGCCGCTGCGCCCTGGTGGTGGACAGCGGCGCGGTGATCCCGGCGATGCCGGCCCAGGGGGTCCACGTGGTGCCGCTGCGCATCGTCTTCGGCGATCGGGCCTTCCACGACGGCGTCGACATGACCTCCGAGGAGTTCTACGCCCGCCTCGCCGGGGGCGAGACCCCGACCACCTCGACGCCCAGCCCCGGTGAGTACCTCGAGGCCTTCCGGGCGGCGGAGGCCGACCACGTCGTCTGCCTGACCATCCCGGCCTCGCTGAGCGCGATGCACGACTCGGCCAGCCTCGCCGCCCGCCTGCTCGCCGACGAGCAGAGGGGCTGCAGCGTCGAGGTCATCGACACCGGCAACGCCGCCGCCGGTCACGGGCTGGTGGCCCGGGCGGCGGCCCTCCTCTGCGCCGCCGGGGCGTCCTCGGAGGCGGTGCGCGAGCGGGTGCTCCAGGCGGGGCGGGAGGTGCGGATGTACGGCACCCTCAGCACCCTCCAGCATCTCGCCCGCAGCGGCCGGGTCCCGTCGATCGCGGCGGGGATCTCCGACCTCATCGGGGTGCGGCCGATCTTCGAGCTCCGTGACGGCCAGGCACGCCGTGCCGCCCTGGTCCGGGGCCAGCGGATGATGCTGCGCACCTTCCAGCGGCTCGCCCTCGAGCAGCACGGCGAGAGCACCGCGCCGGTGTGGCTGCTCGTGGTCCACGCCGCCGCCGCCGAGGCGGCCGCCCTGCTCCGCGACGCCCTCCACCAGGTGCTGCCGGTGGGCCGCAGCGAGGTGGCGTCGCTCACCCCGGTGATGGGCGCCTACACCGGGCCGGGGATGACCGGGTTCGCGGCGATGCCGTTGCGGGGCCTCGAGGCCGAGGGCGTCCCCTGATGCATGCGCCGGTGACGACCTGGACGGTGGCGGCGATGGGGTTGCTCGCCTACCTGGTCGGGGGCATCCCCGTCGGTCTGCTGCTGGTGCGGATCACCCGTCCCGGGGTGGACGTCCGCACCCTCGGCAGCGGGAACATCGGCACCTCCAACATCTACCGCAACGTCGACGCGGGGCTGGCGATCGCGGTGGGGCCGCTGCAGTTCCTCCAGGGGCTGCTGCCGGTGTGGCTCGCCACCCGCGCCGGCTTTCCCCTCGCGGTGGTCGGCCTCACCGCGGTGTGCTCGGTGATCGGCAACGGCTGGCCGGTCTACGCCCACTTCCACGGGGGTCGGGGCATCGCCGTCGCCACCGGCGCGGTGGCGGCGATGAGCCTCGCCGGGCTGGCCGCGCTGCTCGCCTGCTTCGCCCTCGGCGCGCTCAGCCGCCAGATCGCCGTCGGGGTGCTCGCCGGGTTCCTGCTGCTCCCGCCGGTGGGGGCGCTGCTGGCGGGCCGGGCGCAGGCGACCGCCTTCGCCGCGCTGCTGGTGCTGGTGCTGCTCCGGCGCCTCGAGGGGGCGCTCACCGACGCCCGCCGCGAGGGCGACCCCTGGCGGATGCTGGCGCTGCGGCTCACTCGCGACCAGCGCCCGGGGCGGCCGCTGGTGGGCCGGAGGACGGACGGGTAGCCGCCCGGCCCCGGCCGCCGCGGTGGCGCCGGCCGCAGTCGCTGATCCCGGCGGTGCTCGGCGTGGCGGCGATCGTCACCCTGATCGTGGCCCTCAACCCGGCCCAGCTGGCGCGGTCGGTGGCCGGGTTCCGGCTCTGGTCGATCCCCGGGATCATCGGCCTGTCGATGCTCTACTACCTGCTCCAGGGGCTGCGCTGGCAGCCGCTGCTGCGGGCGGTCGGGGTGCGGCTTCCCCTCGGCCGGACCCTGCTGCTCAACCTGGCGGGCCAGTCGACCGGCCTGCTCCCCCTCGGCGAGCTCACCCGGGCGGTGCTGGTGAGCGAGGCGACCGGGGGCGAGTTCGGGGCGGTGGTCGCGACCATCACCGTGCAGGAGCTGGTCTACACCCTGATCATCGTCGCCGCGGCGGTGCCCGGCGCGCTCGGCCATCGCGCCGCCGCCGGGGGCATCATCGCCGCCCTGGTGGGGACGGTCGTGGTGCTCCTCATCCTCACCAACCGCGCCCTCTTCCGGAGGGTGATCGGCCTGGTCCGCCGCATCCCCGTGGTGCGCGGGATCGTCCCCCAGGCCGAGGAGCTGCAGCGCGACACCGTGGTGCTGCTGCGGCGCTGGGACACCTGGGTGTGGTCGCTGCTCAGCCTCGCCGGCGCGATCGTGGCGATCACCCTCTTCTGGCTGGTGGTCGACAGCCTCCGGCCGGGGTTCCTCAGCTGGCAGGACGCCGCCTTCGTCTACGCGGTCTCCCACATCGTCGGGGCGATCACCCTGAGCCCGGGCGGGCTCGGCGGGTTCGAGGCGAGCGTCGCCGGCCTGCTCATCGCCGTGGGCGCCGACCCGGGCACCGCCGCGGCGGCCGCACTGGTGCAGCGCGCCGCCGACAAGGGGCTGGCGACGCTCGCCGGGCTGATCGCCTTCGTCTTCGCCCGGCGCCGCTACTCGTTCGGGGGTCGCGACCTGTTCCGCCACCCGGCGGCGTCGGGGTAGGCCGGGACCGGCACCAGGTCGAGCCGCCCCATCAGCCGCGCCGGCCGGGCCGGCAGGCGGTGCTCGAGCAGGAGGACGAGGCCGCCGAGGACGGCGAAGGGGATCATCTGCAGGTCGACGAACAGGCTGAGCGCGGCCGCCATCGCCGGGCTCACATGGGCGTGGACCAGGAGCGCGAAGACCATCCCCTCGCGCACCCCGAGGCCGTTGGCGGAGATCGGCACGAAGGTGGCGAGCAGCGAGATCGGCAGGGCGACGGCGAACACCGACCAGGCCACGTCGCGCCCCAGCGCGATGGCGAAGGCCTCCATCGAGAAGAGGTTCAGCCCCCAGCCGACGGCGCCGGCCGCGATGCTCTGGGCGAGCACCCGGGGGCGGTTGCGATAGCTCGCGAAGGTGCGGGTGAAGGGGCCGAGGAAGCGGCCCACGGCGTGGGCGACCCGCCGGTTCTCGGGGATCCGGCAGCGGACGTGCTCGGCGAGCAGGGCCAGCACCCAGGCCACCAGCATGAAGGCGGCGAAGGCGATGAAGCCGGCGAACACCGGCACGTGGAGGAGATCGCGGAGGAGCACCGCCGCGGCGAGCGCCCAGAGCGACATCCCCAGGGTCCCGGCCATCCGGCCGCCGATCAGCGAGGCGACCATCGGCCCGTGGCCGGTGATCCGGCCGATGCGCAGCGCCCGCATCGCGTCGCCGCCCACCCCGGCGGGCAGCACCTGGCTCACGAACAGGCCCTTGAGGTACCAGGAGCCGAGGAACGGCCAGTCGAGCCCGTGGCCGGTGCCGCGCAGCAGCACCCCCCACTCGAGCACGCTCGAGATCACCGACATGGCGGCGAGGGCCACCGCGAGCAGCGTCCACCAGGGCGAGACGTGGCTCATCAGCCGGCCGGCGGCGCCGAGGTCGACGGCGTGGAGGAAGAGCAGGGCGCCCACCCCGGTGCCGGCGAGGCGCACCCACGGAGAGCCGAGGAGACGGGGGCAGGCGCGACCCAGACGCCGGAGCATGGCGGCACAGCCTACTCGGGCCCGGCCGGCGCCGTGGGCGCGCGTTGCAGGTCCGTGCCGTGTCCGGCGCCGGGGATGGCGGCGGTGGCACCCGTATGATCCATCTCGTGACGCCCCCGCCCCGGCTCGCCCTCGCGCTGAAGGAGTGGGACGTGGTGGTGGCGGCGCTCGAGCAGGGGCGCCAGGCGCTGCTGGTGCGCCGCGGCGGCCTCGACGACCCCGGTCACCGCTTCGACGCGCCCCGCTCCGGGCCCTTCTGGCTCTATCCGACCCTGTTCCACGAGCGCGGGGTCTTCCTCAAGCCGGAGTACCGCGAGCTGCTCGTCCCCGGGATGCACCGGGCGCCCCGCCCGGTGGCGGTCGCCGCCGGCCGCCCCGAGGGGCACGCCCGGCCGGTCCGCCCGGGGATGGTCTCGCTCCGGGCCCTCGCCGAGGTGGTGGAGGTCGTCGAGGCGCCCTCGCTGGAGCGGCTGCACGCCCTCGAGGAGCGCACCGTGTGGACCGCCCGCTACCTCACCCTCCGCTTCCGCCAGCGGCAGCTGTCCGAGGCCGCCTCGATGCGGCCGGTGGTGGCGGTGCTGCGGATCAGCGTCCTTCCCGCCGCGGTCGAGGTGCCCGACCTGCCCGAGTACGGCGGCTGCCGCTCCTGGGTCGAGCTCCGCGATCCCCCCGAGGCCTCGACCGCGGTGCCGGTGTGGGACGACCGGAGGCTGGAGGAGGAGGTGCGCGCGGTGCGCCGCATCCTCGCCGCGGAGCCGCCGGGATGAGCGCCGCGATGCCGGTGCCGCTTCGGCCCGAGCCGGCGATCCGGCTGCGCGGCCTCTCCAAGCTCTTCGCCGACCGGGTGGCGGTCGACGCGATGAGCCTGGAGGTCGCCGCCGGCGAGCTCTTCGGCTTCCTCGGACCCAACGGCGCGGGCAAGACCACCACCATCCGGCTGCTCACCGGCCTGCTCCGGCCCACCTCGGGGAGCGCCGAGCTCTGCGGCCACGACGTGGTCGCAGACCCGCTCCGCGCCCGGGCGGTGACCGGCTACGTCCCCGACCAGCCGGCCCTGTACGACAGGCTCACCGGGCGGGAGATGCTCGCCTTCGCCGCCGACCTCTACGGGGTGCCCCGGCGGGTGCAGGCGGCGCGCATCGACCCTCTGCTCGGCGGCTTCGGCCTCGACGGCCACGCCGAGCGCCTGGTCCAGTCGTACTCGCGGGGGATGCGCCAGAAGCTCGCCCTGGGGGCGGCGCTGCTCCACGACCCGCAGGTGCTCTTCCTCGACGAGCCCACCGTCGGCCTCGACCCCGCTGGCGCTCGGCAGCTGAAGGACATCCTCCGCGGTCTCTGCGCCGAGGGGCGCACCGTCTTCCTCAGCACCCACGTGCTCGAGGTCGCGGAGCTGCTCTGCGACCGGGTCGGGGTCGTCCACCACGGCCGGCTGGTGGCGGTCGAGACCCCCGCCGAGCTGCGCACCACCCTCGGCGCCGGCACCCTCGAGGAGGCCTTCCTCCGGCTCACCGGGGCCGACGGCGACTCCGACCTGCGGCCGCTGCTCCGCGCGCTCGAGTGACCGACGCCTGGGCCGGCTACCGGCCGGTGCCGCGGCTGCTCGGGGTGCGGGCGAGGATGGCGGTCAACGCCTGCCTGCGCGCCGGTCCCGAGCAGCGGGGCCGCACCCTCATCCTCGCCACCGTGGCGGTCGCCTGGTGGCTCGGCAGCCACCACCTCGCCGCCGCCATCCTCGGCGCCGGGGCGCCGTCGCCGGGCAGCCTCGAGCTCTCCGTGGCGGCGGCCCTGGCCACGCTGTGCGGGGTGGTGGCGGTGACCTCGGTCAGCTTCGCGATCAGCGGCCTGTACTTCGCCCGCGACCTCGAGATGCTCCTGGTCGCCCCGCTGGCGCCGCGGGCGGTGCTGCTCGCCAAGCTCTGCGTCCAGCTGGTCACCGGGGTCGGGGTGGCGGCGCTGCTCGCCGGCCCCTGGCTGGTGGCGTACCTGTCGGCGGTGGGGGCCCTCGCCGCCCTCCCGGTGGTGGCGCTCGCCGCCGTCGCCCTCGCCGCGCTGCCGCTGGCGGCGGGCACCGCGGTGACCATCGCCACGGTGCGGGTGATGCCGGCGCGGCGGGTGCGCGAGGCCGCCGCGCTCCTGGTCACCGGCACCGTGTTCACCGTCACCGCGGTCAACGTGGTGCTGCGCACCCCCGACGGGATGCGCTCCACCACCCCGCTGGCCCTCGACGCCCCCGGTCGGGGCCGGGTGGCCGACCTCGCCTGGCTGCCCACCGGCTGGGCGGCGCGGGCGGTGGTGGCGGCGGCGCGCGGCGAGCTCGCCACCGCCGCCCTGCTGACCCTGCTGCTCGCCGCCGCCGGCGCAGGCGCGCTGCTGCTGGTCTCGCGCCTGGGCGAGGCCGCGTTCGTCTCCGGCCACCAGCGCAGCACCGAGGCGGGGGAGGGGAGGCGCCGCCGTCCCAGCCGCACCCGGCTGCTCCGGCCGGGCGCCGAGGGCGGCCCCCGCACCGTCTGGGTCTCCATCGCCCGAAAGGACCTGCGCGAGCTGCGCCGCGACGCCTCGCAGCTGGGCCAGCTGGTGCTGCCCGTCGCCCTCTTCGCCCTCTACATCGCGGTGCCCGGCCAGGCGCCGGCGGCGGGCGCCGCCACCGCCCGGCTTCCCGCCTGGTTCGCGGTGGCGCTCACCGCCGGGTTCGCATCGCTCTTCGCCGCCTCCGGGGTGGCGCTGCGCGGGGTCGGGGCCGAGGGCCGGCGGCTCTGGCTGCTGCGCACCGCGCCGGTCCGGGCCGGCCAGGTGCTGCTCGCCAAGTTCTCGGTCGGGCTGTTCGTCGCCGCCGGGCTCGGCCTCGGACTGCTCGTGGTCGGGGGCCTCCGCGAGCACCTCCCCGCCGCCGAGGTCGGCCTCGCCGGCCTCCGGCTGCTGGTGATCATCGCCGGGCTCGTCGCCCTCGCCACCGGCCTGGGGGCGGTGCGGCCGCGGCTCGACTGGACCGATCCCCGGCGCAGCGTCGGCATCGGCCAGAGCCTCGGGTTCCTCGCCCTCGGCTCCGCCTACCTGGCGGTCTGCTTCACCGTGCTCGCGCTCCCGTACGCGCACGCCCCCCTCGGCTCCGGCGCACTCACCCCCGGCGACGCCGCTGTGGTCGCGATCGCCGCGGGCACCGCCGGGCTGGCGCTCCGGACCGGCGTCGCCCGGCTGCGGTCGATCGAGCTCTGAACCGGCTGGAGGCCGCCGCGGCCGGGCTGCTGGAGGGCGGCCTCGGGGCCGGCCCGCCGCCCTCCACCGCCCGGGCACCGGGGCGCTGCACCCTGGTGGGCGAGCACGTCGACTACGCCGGGGGACGGGTGCTCTGCTGCCCCGTCGATCGCGCTGTCGGGGTGGCGCTGCGACCGTCGGCCGACCGCGTCTGGCGGCTGCTGAGCGGCGAGCGCCGGGTCGAGCGCGCCGCCGCCGAGCCGGCGGGCGACCTCGGCGACCGCGCCTTCGCCCCCGCGGTGGTGCTCGCCGCCACCGGGATCGCCGTGCCCGCCCTCGAGGTCGCGGTCGCCGCCGACCTCCCCGAGGCGGCGGGGCTGGCCTCCTCGGCGGCGCTCTGCTGCGCCGTGACCGTGGCGCTGCTCCGGCTGCTGGGCGAGCGTCTGACCCCCCGGCGCCTCGCCGAGGTGGCGCTGGCCGCCGAGCGGGACGTGGTCGGGGTGCCCTGCGGCCCCCTCGACCAGCGTGCCGTGGTCGGCCTTCCCGAGGGCGGGGCGCTGCTCCTCGACTGTGCCGACGGCTCGGCCGCGGCGGTGCCCTGGGGCCTGGAGGGGGCGGTGCTGGTGGCCTGCGACAGCGGCGAGACCCACGACGTCGGCGGCGCCGGGTACCGCCGCCGCCGCGCCGAGGCCGAGGCGGCGCTCCGCGCCCTCGGGGTCCCGGGGGTGCGCGGGCTGGACCCCGCCGCGGTCGAGGCGGCGGGGCTGGCGCCGCCGCTCGACCGCCGCGCCCGCCACCTGGTCGGCGAGACCGGACGCGCCGCCGCCGCCGCCGCCGCCCTCGCCGCCGGCGACGCCGCCGCCCTGGGGGCGCTGATGTCGGCGAGCCACGCCTCGCTGCGCGACGACTACGAGGTGAGCACCGCGGCGCTCGACGCGGTCGTCGCCGCCGCCCTGGACGTCCCCGGGTGCCACGGCGCCCGCATCGTCGGCGCCGGCTTCGGGGGCACCGCCGTGGCCCTGGTCGCCGAGGCCGCCGCCGGGCGGTGCCAGGCGGCGATGGAGGCGGCGGTGCCGGGCTCGAGGGGGGGCTGGCGGCTGGCCCACGCCCCCGGCCTGGCGGTCACCGCCGTCGACGTGCTGGCTGGCTGACGTATCCGTCAGCGAACCGGCGGAACCCTATACTCGCGGCGATGGTCGGCACCCTCAGGGGCCTCGCCGGCTGCGCGCTGGGATACTCGGTGGGCTCGGTCCCCGTCGGGCTCTGGCTGGGGCGCGCGGCACGAGGTCTCGACGTCCGTGAGCACGGCAGCGGCAGCACCGGTGCCACCAACGTCTCGCGCGTGCTCGGCCCCGCCGCCGGGGCAGCGGTCTTCCTCCTCGACGTCGGCAAGGGCGCGGTGGCGGTCGGGGCGGCGCGGGCGCTGGGCACCGGCTCGGCCGGCCAGGCGGCGGCGGGGCTGGCCGCGGTGGTCGGTCACTCCTGGCCCGCGCTCGCGCACTTCCGCGGGGGGAAGTCGGTGGCGACCGCGTTCGGCGGCCTGATCGTGCTCTCCCCGCCGGGTGCCGGGGCCGCGGTGGCGGGCGGGATGACGGCGCTTCTGACAACCCGGATCGTCTCGGTGGGCTCGCTCGCCGCCGCCGGCTCGGCCACCGCCGGCACCGCCGCCGCCTGGGCGCTGTCGGGCCCGAGGACCGGGGGAGCGCAGCGCCGCTGCTCGCGCGCCGCCGCCTTCGGGTTCACCGCGGCGGCCACCGGGATCATCGTCCTGCGGCACTCGCCGAACCTCCGCCGGCTGCTCCGGGGCGAGGAGCCCAGGATGGTCCTGGCGGGCCGGTCGCGCGCCGATGCGCGATCGGTGACGAACGCGTGACGGTTGTCCAGCCGCCGTTCGGGCGCCGTCCGCCACCCTATGATTTCGGCCATGCGGAGATTGGGACGGGCCTTCCTGCGTGCGTCGTGGACGCGCCGGGTGGCGGCGCTGACGGTGACGCTCGGCCTGCTCGGCGGCAACAGCATGCTGGTCGCCACCACCGTCTTCGCCGCGGTTCCGACCACGCCGGTGACGTCCGGTGGGCTCGGCGGCCTGCTCGGTCTCGGCTCCGCTCCGGCGGCCACCGAGGGCATCCGGATCACCATCCCGCAGCAGGTCTGCCAGATGCTGCCGACACTCTGCCAGCCGGGGACGAGGGTCTTCGAGATCCCCGCCGGGGTGGGCACCCTGGGCGCCGCGCCCCCGCAGCTGCCGGGGCACCCCCGGGGCCACGTGACCATCCCCTCCACGGGATGCCTGCTGGGGCTCATCGGCTGCGGCCAGTCGACCCCGACGCCGAAGCCGAAGGCCACCGCGGCTCCCACGGTGAGGCCGAGCGCGCAGGCCGCCACCGCCGCGACGCCGGCGGCGCCGGCCTCCACCCCGGCAGCGCCCACCCCGACGGCCGCCGCGGGCGGCTGCGTGCTGGGGATCCTCGGAGCCTGCTCCCCGACCGGCGTGACCAACACCTGCGCCAGCGGCTGCCAGGCCACCCCGTCCCCCGCCCCGAGCAGCAACGCCCTCTGCGTTCTCCTCTGCAGCGTGCTGCAGATCGGCGGCAACTCCTGCGTCGCCACCCTGCTCTCGACCTGCGTGGTCGGCCCGACCGCCCCGGCCGGCTCCAGCGGCGCGGGCTCGAGCCCGGGCGCCTGCGTCGGCAACCTGCTCTGCCTGCTGGGCTCAAGCTGCACCGCGTCGGTGGGCTCCACCTGCCTGCTGGGGGCGCTGCTCCCCGGTCTCCCCGGTGTCGGCAGCGGATCTCCGCAGCCACCCGCGCCCGGCGCCTCCTCCGGCTCCGGCTCCGGATCCGGCACCACCCCGGGATCGGGCACGGCGCAGCTGCCGGTCAGCGTGCCCGCAGGGACCGGCTCGGGCGGCGTGTCTCCGATCACCCTCCCGATCGGGTCGGCCCAGAGCGCGGGCGGCGGCTCCGGGCGGTCGGACGTCTCCGGCCCGCAGGCTCGGCGGGACGAGACCGTCGGCCTGGTCTCGGGGCTGAGCTTCGGACACGGCCTCATCCTCTGGCCTCTCTTCGGCCTTCTCGACCTCGCCGCCCTGGCCGGCCTTGTGGTCGTGGTGCGGCGCCGGTGGACGGCGACCACGAACTGACGCTGCCCTGCCGGGCGGCGGAGGCCTGCGGGTGAGGAGTCGCTTCCGCTCCTCCTTCGCCCTGCGCCTGCTCGCCGCCGGGGTCGCGCTCTCGCTGATCCTGGTCGTCGGCATCGGCGCGTTCCTGCTGGTGAGCCGCAACCAGCAGACCCAGAAGGCCGCGATCACCAACTCGGGCAATCGCGCCACCGTCATCGCCCAGCTCTTCAAGCAGATCACCCAGCCCACGCTCCAGGTCGATGCCCGGGCGGTCGCATCGGAGCTGAACGGCGTGAGCGCCAAGCCGACCGGCCCCAAGGAAACCGAGAACGACCTGGCCATCCAGTTCCAGAGCTCGCTGGCCATCGTGAGGAACGCGATCCGGGGTTCGGGCTCCGGAGCCTTCGGCGAGTACTCGGTGCTCGTCGACGCCTCCGGGGCGACGTACGCGCCGAAGGACAAGCTGACCCCCACCTTCGGCGAGTCGGCGACCCTGCAGCGGGCGCTCGCTCTGACCCGGGAGGAGGCGCTGGCGAGCACCGACCGGCCCTACGGGGTCGAGCTGTTCCGGGACGCCAAGGGTCTCCACGCCGTGTCCGACGCGGGCGACACCGTCTTCGACCGCGCCGGCAGGCCGGTCGCCGCGGTGATCGAGGTCCTTCCCCTGAACGACGCGCTCGGGCACTTCCAGGGGGTCATCGGCTACCCGACGTCCTTCATCCCCGCCCAGTCGCTCACCGTCCTCGCCCGCCTCTCGCTGGACGGCAGGACGTCGTCGGCGGGCACCACCCCGCAGGTCATCGTCGACGCGGTGCGGTCCGGGAACCACACGCCGCAGGGCGTCTACGACGCACCCGGCGTCGGCTCGGTGGCGGGGAGCTTCGTCCCCCTGCTGGCGCCCGACGGGAAGACGGTGGCGGGCTACGTCGGGGTGGAGGTCCCGCTCGCCGACTTCGTGGGCGACCAGCGTGGTGACGAGTTCACCCTCGGGCTGATCGCGATCTTCGCCATCCTCGGCACCGCGCTGCTCGTCTTCTTCTTCGTCGAGCGCTTCGTGCGCCGCCCGGTCAACCGGCTGGAGCGCGGCGTCGCCCGGATCGCCGGCGGCGACTACTCCGTCGACATCCCGGTGACCTCCTCCGACGAGCTCGGCCGTCTCGCCCACGGCGTCAACCGGATGCGCGCCGAGATCGCCCAGTACGTCACCCAGATCGAGCAGGCCCGGGCCCGCCTCGACGGCGCCGTCGACGAGCTCGGCGGCGTCTCCCGCGCGCTGACCACCACCACCCGCGGCGTCGAGGGCCTCCAGGAGGCGGTGGTCGGGGCCGCCGCCGCCATCGTCGGCCACGGCTCGGCGGCGCTGCTGCTGATCCGGGAGGGCGACAACCTGGCGCTCCGCGCCGCCCACGGGGTCGACGGCCATCCCCCCGACATCTCCAGCTGGAGGGTGGTGGGCGACCTGCTCGAGGGACGCTCGGTCCGCATCGACACGCCGCCGCCGGGCTGGCAGGCGGGGGGCATGCTGGCGGTGCCGATGTTCTACCAGGACGCCGTGGTGGGCGCCCTCGCGGTCATCACCCGCGCCGGTGAGCCCCCGGCCGAGGGCCAGGACCAGAGCCTGGCGGTGCTCGCCAACAACGCCGCCATCGCCCTGGAGAACACCCGCCTGTTCGAGCAGGAGCGCGAGACGGTGCGCCGGCTGCGCGAGCTGGACGCCCTGAAGTCCGACTTCCTCGGCACCGTCCAGCACGAGCTGCGCACCCCCCTGACCGCGATCATGGGCATGGGCGACCTGCTGGAGATGTGCTGGGAGACCTGGGACGACGCCCACAAGACCGAGGCGCTCCACGACATCCAGGTGGCCGCGAAGAGGCTCTACGACATCGTCGAGACCATCCTCGACTTCTCCCTCCTCGAGTCCGACACGCTGAGCCTCAAGCCGCTGCCCACCCAGGTGCGCAGCGCCGTCGAGGAGGCGGTGGCCGCGGTCCAGTCCCGCCTCAAGGAGGGGCTGCAGGTCTCGCTCAGCGTCGACGTGCCCCATGACGTCGAGGTCCTCGCCGACCCCACCCGCTTCAACCAGGCGCTCCGGGCGCTGCTCGACAACGCGGTCAAGTTCACCCCCGAGGGCGGGAGGGTGTGGGTCCGCAGCCATCGCAACGGCAAGGGCATGGTGCGGATCGAGGTGGCGGACACCGGGATCGGCATCCCCGAGGACGCGCTGCCGCGGGTCTTCGAGCGCTTCTACCAGGTCGACAACACCGCCACCCGCACCTACGGTGGCACCGGGATGGGGCTGGCCCTGGTGCGCCGCCTGGTCGAGGCCCACGGGGGCAAGGTCGAGGTGGAGAGCCGGGTGGGGGAGGGCAGCTGCTTCGCCCTGCTCTGGCCGGTCGCGCCGAACGCCACCTGATCGCCGCACCGCCTGGCCGCGGCCGCCGTGTTGGGCCTCGCTCCGGTGGGTACAATCGGCGGCGGTCGCGCTAGACGGGGAGATAGCGGTGCCCTGTACCCGCAATCCGCTATAGCGGGGTTGAATTCCCCACCGAGGGGGTGCGTTCTCGGGTCTGCTCCGACGGCATCGGCGCCGACGGCCGGGTCCTGCGCAACCCGGGCCCGTGAACCCCGTCAGGTCCGGAAGGAAGCAGCGGTAAGCGGTCCCCCGGGGGTGCCGCAGCCAACCTGGCCTGAGCTGGGCCGTCGGGTGAGCGCCGGCGACACGCCATCGACGTGGGGTGCGCGACTACCCCTCCCCCCTTGCCGGGGGGAGGTGGGTCCCATCCCACCCTGCCGAGGAGCCCGCGCCCGCCGGTGAGCATCGCCCTCTACCGCAAGTACCGTTCGGCGACCTTCGCCGACCTCATCGGGCAGGCTCACGTCGCGGACACCCTCCGCAACCAGGTTCGGAGCGGCGAGCTCGCCCACGCCTACCTCTTCTCGGGCATCCGCGGCACCGGCAAGACCTCCACGGCGCGGATCCTGGCCCGGGCGATCACCTGCCTCCAGCCCGCCGGCGGCGAGCCCTGCAACGTCTGCGCCGCCTGCGTCGAGGTGCTCGGCGGCGGCGCGGTCGACGTGCTCGAGATCGACGCGGCGAGCAATCGCGGCATCGACGAGATGCGCGAGCTGCGCGAGCGGGTCAAGTTCCTCCCCGCCTCGCTGCGCCGCAAGGTCTACATCATCGACGAGGCCCACATGCTCACCACCGAGGCGTGGAACGCGTTCCTCAAGACCCTGGAGGAGCCGCCGCCCCATGTGCTCTTCATCCTCGCCACCACCGAGCCGCACAAGGTGCCGGAGACGGTGCGCTCGCGGGTGCAGCGCTTCGACTTCCGCCGCGTCGAGCGGCCGGACATCGCCGCCCACCTCGGCCGCATCCTCGGCCTGGAGGGGACCGAGGCGGAGCCCGCCGCGCTCGACCTGCTCGCCCGCGCCGGGCAGGGCAGCGTGCGCGACGCGATGTCGCTCCTCGACCAGGCGCTGGGCACCGGCGAGCGGCCGCTGCGGCTCGAGACGGTGCGCCGCTCGCTGGGGCTCGCCGACCCCGCCACGGTGCGCGAGCTGCTGCTCAGCCTCGCCGCCGGCGACGCCGGCGAGACCCTGCGGGCCACCGCCCGCGCCTTCGAGTCCGGCGCCGACGCCCGCCAGCTGCTCCGCGACCTGTCCCGGCTGGCGCGCGCCGCCGAGCTCGTCGCCCTCGGCGCCGCCGGCGGCGCCGACCTCGGCAACGACGAGGAGGAGACCTGCCGGACTCTCGCCTCGACCGCCCGCCGCGGCCTCTGGGTGGCGGCGCTCGACGCCTTCGCCGCCGCCGAGATCAACCTCCGCCAGCCGGTGGACGCCCGACTCCAGGTGGAGCTGAGCCTGCTCCGCCTGCTCCACGGCGGCGGCGGCGACCCCGGGGCCGGGCCGGGGCCGGGGGACGGTGGCGCCGCCCTCGCCGCGCTCAGCGCCCGGGTCGCCCACCTGGAGCGGCGGCTCGCCGGGGCCGTTCCCACGCCACCCGCCGCCGAGCCGGTCCCGCCGCCGCCCGCCGCCGTCGTGGTCCCGCCGGCCCCGGCGGTCCCGCCGCCGGAGGAGCCGGTGGTCGAGGTGGCGCCCCCCGAGCCCGACCTCGCCGCGGCCCCGGAACCGCCCGCCCCGCCGCCGGCCGCGCCGCCGCCGCCCACCGGCCGTCCCGCCGACCTCGACGCCTGGCAGGCGCTCTGGACCACGATCGTCGACGCCGTCAACCGCCGTGACCCGATGCTGGCCGGGGTGCTCCGCTCCTGCCGCCCCCTGGAGGCGACCCCGGGGCGGCTGGTGGTGGGCGCGCCCTACGGCTTCCACCTGGAGCGGCTCCAGGAGCGCCAGAAGGCACGGCTCCTGGACGAGGTCATCTCCGAGGTCGCCGGGGGCGCCTGCAGCGTGGAGGCGATCTTCTCGGGAACCGACGCGCCCCGGGCGCCGGCGCCGCCCCGCGACCCGGGCGTCCCCGAGGCCCCCGACGCCACCGCGGCGGTGCTGGCCACGTTCCCGGGCAGCCGCATCACCGCCAGCCGGCTCCGCGACGCCGCCGCCGACGGCCCCGCGTAGACTCAACCAGACCCACCGAAGCGGAGGCGCCACGTGCAGAACCAGAAGATGATGAAGCAGCTCCAGCAGATGCAGACCAAGATGGCCAAGATGCAGGAGGAGCTGGAGTCGGTCGAGGTGACCGGGACCGCCGGCGGTGGGGCGATCACGGTGACCGCCAACGGTCACCAGCGCATCCTCGCCGTGGCGATCGAGCCCGAGGTGCTCGAGGAGGGCGCCGAGCTGCTCGCCGACATGGTGCTCGCGGCCGTGAACGACGCCCTCGACCGCTCCCGCGAGCTCGCCTCGCAGCAGATGGGCAGCCTGACCGCGGGTCTGGGCCTTCCCCCCGGGCTGCTCTAGCACGCCGCGGGTGCCGGGCCGTTGAGCCTCGTCCCCCCGGCCATCGAACGGCTGGCCGCGGAGTTCGGCCGCCTGCCCGGGGTCGGGCCCAAGACCGCCCAGCGGCTCACCTTCCACTGCCTCACCGCGCCCCGCGAGTCGGTGGAGCGGCTGGCGGCGGCGCTCGCCGACCTCCGCGGCTCGGTGCGCCCCTGCTCGCGCTGCTTCTTCATCGCCGAGGGCGAGCTCTGCGGCATCTGCGCCAGCAGCCGGCGCGACCCCACCGCGATCTGCGTGGTCGAGGACGCCCTCGACGTCCTCGCCATCGAGCGCAGCGGCGAGTTCCAGGGCGTCTACCACGTCCTCCAGGGGGCGATCTCGCCGATCGACGGGGTGGGGCCGGGGCAGCTCCGCGTCGACGAGCTGGTGCGGCGCCTCGAGGCGGGCGGGGTCACCGAGGTGATCGTCGCCACCGACCCCGACGTCGAGGGCGAGGCCACCGCCCACTACCTCGCCGAGCGCCTCGCCCCCACCGGGGTCATGGTCTCGCGCCTGGCCCACGGCCTGCCCGCGGGCTCGAACGTCCAGTACGCCGACGAGCTCACCGTCGCCCGCGCCTTCACCGGCCGCCGCGCCATCTGAGGGGGAGGAACCCGGCGCGAGGTGTTCATGCCCTCGGCCCCCGACGGGCCCCCCACGCCACCCGGTCGACACGCTATACTCCCGCCTCGCTGCCGGGGGCTGCGGCCCACGGTAGGAACCGGTCGAGTACAGGGCGAACGCCCACGGCGCTCGCGGCCTTGACACGGCCGGGACGTGGCATCTATAATCGGACCCTTGCCCGCCTGCCGGGGGGCACGCGTCACCACATGTGTGACGTGCCGTGAACTTTGACAATTGAAGAGTGGAGTCGATTATCCGCAAGGGCCCATGGGGACTCGACCGCAAGGTCGCGTCCTGGCGTGGGACCTCGTCGATTCACGTCAAAATAGGATCCGGCTCCGGCCGGGTCTCGATACGTGGAAACTTTCTTCGGAGAGTTTGATCCTGGCTCAGGATTAACGCTGGCGGCGTGCATGAAACATGCAAGTTGAGCGCAGCGCGAGCGGGGGTAACCCCGCTGGCGTTCAGCGGCGCACGGGTGAGTAACACGTGAGCAACCTACCTTCGAGTCCGGGATAGCCCTGAGAAATCAGGATTAATACCGGATGTGGTCACCGGAGGACATCCTCTGGTGAGTAAAGGCGCAAGTCGCTCGGAGACGGGCTCGCGGCCTATTAGCTTGTTGGTGGGGTAACGGCCTACCAAGGCGAAGATGGGTAGCTGGTCTGAGAGGACGATCAGCCACACTGGGACTGAGACACGGCCCAGACTCCTACGGGAGGCAGCAGTTAGGAATTTTCCGCAATGGGCGAAAGCCTGACGGAGCAACGCCGCGTGGGTGATGAAGAGCTTCGGCTTGTAAAGCCCTGTCGGAGGGGAAGAAGATCTGACGGTACCCTCCAAGGAAGCCCCGGCTAACTACGTGCCAGCAGCCGCGGTAATACGTAGGGGGCGAGCGTTATCCGGATTTACTGGGCGTAAAGCGCGCTAAGGCGGCCGGCTAAGTTGGTGGTGAAATTTCGGGGCTCAACCCCGAAACTGCCTCCAATACTGGTCGGCTCGAGTGCCGGAGAGGAAGGTGGAATTCCCGGTGTAGTAGTGAAATGCGTAGATATCGGGAGGAACACCAGTGGCGAAGGCGGCCTTCTGGCCGGCAACTGACGCTGTAGCGCGAAAGCGTGGGGAGCGAACGGGATTAGATACCCCGGTAGTCCACGCCCTAAACGATGTGTACTAGGTGTTGGGCGTATTGACGCGCTCAGTGCCGCAGCCAACGCAATAAGTACACCGCCTGGGGAGTACGGCCGCAAGGTTAAAACTCAAAGGAATTGACGGGGGCCCGCACAAGCAGCGGAGCATGTGGTTTAATTCGATGCAACGCGAAGAACCTTACCCAGGCTTGACATGCACCTGAAAACCGTGGAAACACGGTCCCCGCAAGGCAGGTGCACAGGTGGTGCATGGCTGTCGTCAGCTCGTGCCGTGAGGTGTTGGGTTAAGTCCCGCAACGAGCGCAACCCCTATGGTCAGTTGAACTTCTCTGGTCAGACTGCTGGGAGAAACCCAGAGGAAGGTGGGGATGACGTCAAGTCATCATGCCCTTTATGCCTGGGGCTACACACATGCTACAATGCCCGGTACAACGGGCTGCAACACCGCGAGGTGAAGCGAATCCCTTAAAGCCGGGCTCAGTTCGGATTGCAGGCTGCAACTCGCCTGCATGAAGTCGGAGTTGCTAGTAACCGCAGGTCAGCATACTGCGGTGAATATGTTCCCGGGCCTTGTACACACCGCCCGTCACACCACCCGAGTCTGGTGCACCCGAAGTCGCTGGCCGAACCCGCAAGGGACGGAGGTGCCGAAGGTGTGCCCGGTGAGGGGGGTGAAGTCGTAACAAGGT
>DASXNK010000068.1 GCA_036495095.1 Candidatus Dormiibacterota bacterium
GCGACCCGCAGTGGGCGCACATCACCGACTGGAGATCCGAGCTGGCGCCCTGGTACGCCCAGGCCCGGCGCATGCTCGGAGTGAACCAGGTCGCGGTCGACACCCCGTCCGACGCGGTGATGCGCACCGTCGCCGAGCGGCTCGGGGTCGCCAGCACCTTCCATCGAACGCCGGTCGGGGTGTTCTTCGGCGCCCCCGGGGAGCGCGTCGCCGACCCCTTCTTCGGCGGCGCCGGCCCGGCGCGCACCGGCTGCATCCAGTGCGGCGAGTGCATGACCGGCTGCCGTCACGGCGCCAAGAACAGCCTCGACCTCAACTACCTCCACCTCGCCGAGCGGCTCGGGGCCCGGGTCCACCCCGAGACCCAGGCGGTACGCATCCGGCCGCTGGCCGGCGGCGGCTACGCGGTCGACACCGAGCGTCCCGGGGCCTGGCTCCGCCGCCGCCGGCGCACCGTCACCGCCGAGCAGGTGGTGGTGTCCGCGGCGGTGCTCGGCAGCCTGCGGCTGCTCCTCGACGCCCGCGACCGGGGCGACCTGCCCGGCCTCTCCGAGCGGCTCGGGCATGTGGTGCGCACCAACTCCGAGGCGATCCTCGGCGCCGCCACGCCACGGGTCACGACCGACTACTCGCGCGGGGTGGCGATCACCTCCTCGATCCACCCCGACGAGGTGACCCACATCGAGCCGGTGCGCTACGGTCGGGGCAGCAACGCGATGGGGCTGCTCGCCACCATCCTGGTCTCCGGCGGTGGCCGCCTCCCCCGGCCGCTGCGCTTCCTGGTCGCCGCCGCCGCCCATCCCCGCACCTTCGCGCGCTCGCTGTCGGTGCGGCGCTGGTCGGAGCGCACCATCATCCTGCTGGTGATGCAGAGCCTCGACAACAGCCTGCGGATCAGGCTTCGCGGCCGCCGGCTCGGCCCCCATCTGCGCAGCACCCAGGGGCACGGCGAGCCCAACCCCACCTACATCCCGGTGGGCCACCGGGCCGCCAGGCTGGCGGCGGAGGCGATCGGCGGCCTGCCCGGCGGCTCCGTCAACGAGTCGATCCTCGACATCCCGATGACCGCGCACATCCTCGGCGGGTGCTGCATCGGCGACGGCCCGGCCACGGGGGTGATCGACGCCTACCACCGGGTCTACGGTCACCCCGGCCTGCACGTGTGCGACGGCTCGGCGGTCAGCGCCAACCTCGGCGTCAACCCCTCGCTCACGATCACGGCGATGACCGAACGGGCGATGTCGCTGTGGCCGAACCGGGGCGAGGCCGACCCCCGTCCCGAGCTCGGCGCCGCCTACCGCCGGGTCGCTGCGGTCGCGCCCCGCCGGCCCGCGGTCCCCGCCGGCGCCCCCGCCGCGCTGCGGGTCGAGGCGCCGGAGCCCGCCCCGGGGTGATCGGGCGCGCCGGGGGGCTCCTCGCCGAGGCGCCACACCTGGGTCGCCCGGCCGCCGCCGTGCGGACCGCGAGTGACCAGGGCCGCAGCGGGGTAGCCTGCCCGCAGATCACGTGCACCGAGGGCGAGCACATGCCAGTGATGGGCGTCACCAAGTTCGAGCGCTTCTTCCGCAGCGTCGCCGACCTGGACGTCGACCGGAACGACCTCAAGCGCTACAACGAGTTCGTCGGCCGCAAGCTGTACGACCTCATCGTGGTCGGCGAGGCGAAGGCGACGGCGAACGGCCGG
>DASXNK010000069.1 GCA_036495095.1 Candidatus Dormiibacterota bacterium
AGACCCGGTATCCGGCCGCCACCAGGCCCTGCACCAGAAGACCGCGGTCGGTTTCGATGCCGACGATCACCCTCTCGGCGTCGTCGGTGTGTGCCGCGATCAGCTCGTGGATGCGCCGCAGACCCTCCAGCCCGTCAGGAACCCGGCCCTTACCCAGCACGGTTCCCGATCCGTCCATCAGACAGAGGTCGTGGTGGGCCTCCGCCCAGTCGATCCCCAGATGGATCACCGCTGCCCTCCCAGGTCGCCGGACACGTCGAGCCTGAGGAGATCCGCGGCGCCCTAATGGATCAGTGCTCGAGGCACGACATCCCACCGGCCGTCCGTCTCCTCACCGACCGGCGGGGGCACGATCTAGCTCTAGGGCTCAACGCCCGGGAGGTCACAGTGCTCACCCGCCGGTGGCTCGGGGTCAGCCTGCCAGGTTCGGCGGCTGCTCCACACCCATTAGGCGGTGAGCACCGTCTGGAGCTTCATGGCAAGGCCCATGTCGCCCTTGATCTTGATCTTCCCGCTCATGAACGCCATCGTCGGGTCGAGCTTGCCCTCGCGCAGGGCGACGAAGTCCGTGGCCGCCATGCTGATGGTGATGTTCGGGTTCTCGGGCGCCCCGGCGCCGGCCTCGGCGGTGCCGTCCTTGATGATGATGTGGTACTGCCCGCCGTCGTCGCCGGCCAGGTCGAACTGGTAGATGGCGTTCATGTTGGCGGTCCGCGACGGGTTCGCCTGCAGGCCGGTGTTGATCTCGGTGAAGACGTCGGCAGGGGTGGTCACCAGCACGTTCCTCCGCTGCGGGCGGGTCGCGCCCGTGGTTCCGCTTGTCGCCGACTACTGTACAGAACGAGTCGTACCGGACGGCGGAGGAGGGCCATCCGAACGGTCAGTCGACGGTCAGGACCAGCTTGCCGACGTTCTCGCCCGCCTCCATCGCGCGGTGGGCCTCGGACGCCTCGGCGAGGGGGAGGACGCGGTCGACCACCGGCCGCAGCGTCCCGTCCTCGAACCCCCGCAGCGCGTCCTCGACGAAGCGCCGGACGATCGCCGCCTTCTGCTCGGCGGGCCGCCCTCGCAGGGTGGTGGAGATCACCGTGAGGCGGCGCCGGAGCAGCTGGTTCAGGTCGATCTCCGCGCTGGTGCCGCCCTGCATGCCGATGATCACCAGCCGGCCGTCGGGGGCGAGCGCCTGCAGGTTGCGGGCCAGGTACGAGGCGCCCATCACGTCGAGGATGAGGTCGACGCCGGGCCCGCCGGTGAGCTCGCGCACCCGGGAGACGAAGTCCTCCTCGCGGTGGTTGATGCCGGCGTCGGCGCCGAGCCGGCGGCTGAACTCGAGCTTCTCGGGCGAGCCCGCGGTCACCAGCACCCGGGCGCCGGCGCGGTGGGCGAGCTGGATGGCGGCGGTGCCGACGCCGCCGCCGCCGCCGTGGATCAGCACGGTCTCGCCCGCGGCCAGCCGGCCGCGGGTGAGGAGATTGTCGTGGGCGGTGAGGAACACCTCGGGGATCGCCGCCGCCTCGGTCCAGGAGAGCGCGGCGGGGACGGGCATCAGCTGGCCGGCCGGCGCCACCACCCGCTCGGCGTAGCCGCCGCCGGAGAGGAGGGCCATGACCCGGTCGCCAGGCCGCCAGCCCTCGACCCCCTCGCCGAGCGCCTCGACCTCGCCGGCGACCTCCATGCCGATGATCTCCGAGGCCCCGGGTGGTGGAGGGTAGAGGCCGCGGCGCTGCAGGGTGTCGGCGCGGTTGACCGCGGTGGCACGGGCCCGGATCAGCACCTCGCCGGGACCGGGGGTGGGGTCGGGGACCTCACCGAGGTGCATGACCTCGGGGTCGCCCGGCGCGTCGACGACGATCGCCCTCACGGGTGCTCATGATGGCGTGCCGGTCCCACCCCGCGCGACCGCCGCGAACCACGCCTCGAGCTCGCGGCGCAGCCGCTCCGCGGTGGCGACGTCGACGAGCTCGAAGCGCAGCCGGGCGCCGGGGCGCAGGCGTCCCAGCGCCCCCAGGTCGGCGCTGGCGACGGTGGCGATCTTCGGATAGCCGCCGGTGGTGCCGCCGTCGGCGAGCAGCACGATCGGGCGGCGGCTGCCGGGCACCTGGATCGAGCCCGGCAGGCAGGCGTCGGACACGATCTCCGCGGCGCCGCGGTGCTCGAGCTCGGGGCCGTCGAGGCGCAGGCCGGTGCGGTCGGAGGAGGGGGTCACCGTCCACTGCGCGGTGGCCAGGAGCTCGAGCGCCGCGGCGGTGAAGTGACCGTCCTGGGGCCCGGGGACGGCGCGGACCGCTCCGTCGCGGGTCCACCACGGCGGCGGGTCGAGGCGGGTCTCGCCGCCGCCGGCGGGACGGTCGGACGCCAGCGGGAGGAGGTCGCCGGCGCGCAGCGCGCGCCCCCTCAGCCCGCCCCAGCCGCCGCGGAGGTCGGTGGCGGCCGAGCCCAGCACCGGCGCGACCGCGATGCCCCCGGCCACCGCCAGGTAGGCGCGCAGCCCGGAGGCCACCCGCCCGAGGCGCAGCCGGTCGCCGCGGCGCAGCGTCAGCGATGACCACGCCGCCGCCTCGCCGCGGTGGCCGCCGGCGTCCTGGATCCCGATCGCGCACTCGCCGGCGAGGGCCACCCGGACACTCTCGGCGAGCACCTCGAGGGTGGGTCCGCCGTGGGTGACCTCCAGAGCCGCCGCCCCCTGGGGGTTCCCGGCGAGCAGGTTGGCGAGCCGGAGGGTCGGGGGGTCGGCGGCCCCGCCGGCGGGCACGCCGAGGCGGCGCAGGCCCGGCCGCCCCACGTCCTGGACGGAGGTGAGCAGCCCCGGGGCGAGCACCCGCAGCGCGTCCACGGCTCAGCCCGCCGCGTCGACGGCGACGAAGCGCACCCGGTCGCCGGGGGCGAGCACGGCGGGGGGGGCGGCGGCGGGGTCGAAGAGGCGCGCCGGGGTCCGGCCGATGATCCTCCAGCCGCCCGGGGCGGCGACCGGGTAGATGCAGGTGAGCCCGCCGGCGACCGCCACCGACCCGGCGGCCACCCGCACCCGCGGCTCGGGATGCCGGCCGAGGCCGAGCGCCGCCGGCAGGCCGGTGAGGTAGGGGAGGCCGGGGAGGTGGCCGAGCATGGCGACGCGGTGGAGGGCGCCGGTGTGCGCGGCGACCGTGGCGGCCGGGCTCATCCCCGCGGCGGCGGCCACCTCCTCGAGGTCGGGCCCCGCCTCGCCGCCGTAGTCCACCGGGATGCTCCACTCCGCGCCTCCGCCGCCCGGCGCCTCCGGCGGCCCGGACACGAGCTCGCGGAGCGCGGCGACCAGCGCGTCGTGGCCGGTGACGAGGACGTCGTAGAGCACCAGCAGCGAGCGCAGCGTGGGCACGGTCTCGACCACCCCGGGAGGCGGCCGGCGGCGGAGCGCCGCCTCGAGGGCGAGCACCCGGGCGCTCAGCGCCTCGTCGACGGCGTCGCCGAACTCGACCACCACCGCGGCGTCGGCGGCGGCGAGGAAGCGGGGTGTCGGTTGCGACGGTACGAAACTCATCGATGCCGGGGGCCGGGCCTGGGGAGGAGCGCAAGACTGGCGGGTATGGCCCGTTCTCTACCAGTGACGGTGTAAGGCTGGGACGGCTGCGCTCCTGGGCGCGGCGGCCCCTGATTATTGGAAGGGAGTGCCTCGCATGGCGCAGTTCGGACACATCTCGACACGGGGACGGGCAGCCCTGCTCATCCTCGCCACCGGCGGCGCGGTCCTGGGGGCCGGGGTCGCACGCTCGGTGGCTCCGGCGACGGCCGCCACCGCCGCATCGGTGACGCTGAGCACCACCACGCCGACGGTGGTGACCGGTCATGTCGCGAGCCTCAAGGCGATCGTGAACACCGGTGGCGCGGCTCCGACGGGGACGGTCAGCTTCTTCCTGGACGGTGTGGGGATCACCCCCGCCTCCACCGGCACCAAGACCCTGAGCGGCGGGAAGAACAGCGTCACCGCGGCGTTCACCATGAACACCCCGGGTGGCCACCAGTTCACGGCGAAGTACAACGGCTCGGCGGCGTTCCTGCCCTCCGCGATGTCCGCGCCGGTGGGCGTCAACGTGGTGACCGCCGGCGCCGGCCAGGCCGTCGTGAGTGTCGTCTCCAGCCTGGGTGCGACGATCCCCAGCGCCACGCCGGTGACCATCACCGCGCACGTCGCCGGGACTCCCGTGCCCACCGGCTCGGTCAGCTTCACCGATCCCGGCACCTCACTTCCCGCCAACCGGACCCTCACCGGCGGCGCGGTCAGCATCAACGTCGCCAGCCTGCCGCTGGGGACCAACACCATCACCGCCAACTACAGCGGCGATCCCACCTACGCTCCCTCCAGCGGGACGATGACGATCACGGTCACCGCCCAGCCGAACGACAGGTTCCTGAACCACCTGTACACCGACATGATCGGTGCCCAGGACCCCAGCGGTGAGGCCTTCTGGGCGTCGCAGCTGGCCAAGGGCATGGCGCGACCCACCGTCGCCTTCGCCTTCACCCAGACCCAGAACTACGACAACGCGATCGTTGCCCAGCTGTACCAGAACGTGATGGGTCGTGGGTCGGATCCCGGCGGCGCCACCTTCTGGGCGGGCAAGATGCGCGGCGGCATGTCGCCTGAGCAGATCGCGGCGTCGATGGTCGCGTCGGACGAGCGCTTCCTCAGCCCGAGCTTCGGCAACAACGACGTCGACACCTTCATCCAGGCGACCTACCGGGCGCTGCTCGGCCGTGGTGCCGACTCCCCCGGCCTCGGCTTCTGGCACGACTACCTCCTCACCGGCCACCCGCGCTGGCAGCTGACCCTCGGCTTCGTCTACAGCACCGAGTGGGCGCACGTGACCGTCAGCAACATGTACGCCAAGTTCCACCTCGGCACCCCCGCTCCCAGCGCCTGGGACTACTGGGCGGGCCAGGTCATCGGGGGCATGCACGACGACCAGCTCGCCGCGCAGCTCGCCGGCTCCCAGCAGTACTACGACTGGACGCAGGCCAACTAGACCGACCAACGACAACCGTCAAGGGGGGCGGGCGCCGTGCCCGCCCCCTTTCTCGTGCCCGGCGCGTGGCATCCTGGGAGGATGACGGCGCGCGTCGACCTCAACAGCGATCTCGGTGAGGGCTTCGGCCCCTGGCGCATGGGCGACGACGAGCAGCTCCTCCAGGTCGTCACCACCACCAGCATCGCCTGCGGGTTCCACGCCGGCGACCCGGTGATCATGGCGAGGACGGTCGCGCTGGCCCGCCGCCACGGCGTCGCCGTCGGCGCCCACCCCGGCACCCTCGACCTCTACGGCTTCGGCCGCCGCCGCTTCAGCGGCGAACCGCCCGACGAGCTGGCGACGATGGTCGTGTACCAGGTCGGGGCGCTCGGGGCGCTGGCCGCCCGCGAGGGCGTGCGGCTCCGCCACGTCAAGCTCCACGGCGCCCTCAGCAACGCCGCCGCGGTCGACGTGGATCTCGCGGACGCGGTCGCCGAGGCGATCTGCGCCCTCGACCCGCTGCTCGCCTGGCTGGTGCCGTCGGGGTCGGAGATGGGTCTCGCGGCGCAGCGCTACGGGCTGCGTGCCGTCCACGAGGTGTTCGCCGACCGCGGCTACGACGACGACGGCAACCTGCTCCTCCGCGATCGCCCCGGAGCGCTGCTCACCGACACCGGCGAGGTGGTCGAGCGCGCCCTGCGGATCGTCGAGGCGGGTGCGGTGGTGAGCGTGTCGGGACGGGTGCTGCCGCTGCGGTGCGACTCCCTCTGCGTCCACGGCGACACTCCCGGCGCGCTGGCGACGGCCCGGGGGCTGCGGGCCGGGCTCGAGGCCGCGGGGGTCACGGTCGCCGCCTTCGGCGCTTCCTGAGAGCTCGCTGAGAAGCGTCCGGGTCACCGCGATTTCTCAGCGGCGCTCCCCAGACTTCCCGGCATGAGCTCCGCCGCCCTCCGCCTCACCCGCCGCCAGGCTCTCGCCACCGCCGCCGTGGGCGCCGCCGGCGCCGCCGGCCTCCGGGTGCTCGCCGTCCACCTCTCCGGTGGCTCGGCGACCACGGTGTCCGCGGCCGGTCCGATGGGCGCCTGGGCCAGCCCGCTCGGCGACAGCCGCGCGCTCGCCGCGCACCTGCTCCGCCGTGCCGGCTTCGCCGCCTCCGCGGCCGACCTCGACCACGCCGCCTCGATGTCGTACGACGACCTCGTCGACCAGGTCGTCGGGCAGCACCCCGACGTGCCCGCGGCGCCCGCGGACACGGTCCGGTACACCGCGGTGTCCGACTGGTGGTACCGGCACATGGCGACCACCACCGCGCAGTTCCCCGAGCGGATGACCCTCTTCTGGCACGGCCTGCTCACCAGCGACTACCGCAAGTCGGCGCAGTTCCCCTTCATGTACCAGCAGAACCAGCTCTTCCGCCGGCTCGGCACCGGTGACCTGCGCAGCCTGCTGCTGGCGACCACCTACGACCCGGCGATGGTCCGCTACCTCGACCTCGAGCAGAGCACCGCGAAGGCGCCCAACGAGAACTACAGCCGCGAGCTGATGGAGCTCTTCACCCTCGGCCCCGGCAAGTACACCGAGGCCGACGTCCGCGAGGGCGCGCGCGCCTTCAGCGGCATCCGCATCGCGGCGGTCGATGCCTCGGGCGCGCCGGTGAGCTACGCGCGACGCAAGGGCATGACCCAGCAGCAGTACCTGCAGCAGCTGACCGCGCTGATCGGCCGGGGCGTCAGCTTCCGCGCCGCGGTCACCCCGCGGCTGCACGACGGCGGCGCCAAGACCTTCCTCGGACACAGCGGCAATCTCGGGCCGGAGCAGGCCGTCGATGCCATCCTCGCCCAGCCCGCCTGCGCCTCCTTCCTCGCCACCAGGGCGCTGACCTCCTTCGCCGTCCCCCAGCCGTCGCCCGCCCTGGTCGACAGCGTGGCGTCGCAGTTCCGCGCCAGCCACTACGACGTCCGCACGCTGATGCGGGCGATCTTCCGCAGCGAGGAGTTCCGCGCCGCCGCCGCCTACCGCTCGCTGGTGCGGTCGCCGGCGGACTACATGGTGGCGGTGATGCGGGCCACCGGCGAGACCGATCTGGCCACCGCGTGCGTCCAGGCGGGGCCGTCGATGGACCAGGTGCTCCTCGACCCGCCGACGGTGGGCGGCTGGCCGCAGAACGCCGGCTGGGTCTCCTCGAGCGCGGTGCTCGCGCGGCTGAACTTCGCCCAGTCGGTGGTCAACCGTGGCGGCAGGCTCGCCGACGCCGTCGAGGCGGTGCACACCCACCTCGACGGGGTGGTGAGCTCCGACACCGCCGCGGTGTTCAACGCGAGCCCGACCAACAGCGACCGCTGGTACGCGATTCTCAGCAGCCCCGAGTTTCACCTGAAGTAGGACCAACGATGTTTACGCGACGCGACTTCCTCGCCAGCGGGCTGCTCTCCACCGCGGTCGGCCTGACGGTGCCGGCGGTGCTCGCCAAGGGCGTGCTCGCCGCCACCAACGACGGCATCCACAACGACCGCGTCCTCGTGGTCCTGCAGCTGGGCGGCGGCAACGACGGCCTCAACACCGTGGTGCCCTTCGCCGATCCCGCCTACGCCGCCGCCCGCCCCACCATCGGCATCGGCGCCGACAAGGTGCTGAGGATCAACGACACCGTCGGGCTGAACCCGGCGATGCCGCAGATCAAGGCGCTGTACGACGCTGGCCAGGTCGCCATCGTCCAGGGCGTCGGCTACGACACCCCCACCTACTCGCACTTCGAGGGCCTCCACGTCTGGGAGTACGCCGATCCCCAGCGCCGCCAGACCGACGGCTGGCTGGGCAGGCTGCTCGCCACCCAGCTGGACTCCGCGGGTCATCCGCTGGCCGGCTGCGCCCTCGGCCAGACCAGCACCCCCTCCGAGCTGCGCGCCGGCGGGGCGACGGTGAGCGTCATCCAGTCGGCCGCGACCTACCGGGTGCAGGGCGGGCAGGGTCGCGAGGTCGCCGCCGGCGCCCTCTACCGGAGCACGCCGGGGATCTACGGCGCCCTCTTCGACCAGGCCCTGAGCACCGCGCGGTCGGGCATCACCGCGCTCCAGGACGCGACCAGGTACACCCCCGCGGTGTCCTACACCGCCCAGAGGACGGTGTACGGCAGCAAGAACGACCTCGCCTCGGCGCTGCAGCTCACCGCGCAGATGATCGTCACCCAGCCGTCGGTCAAGGTCTGCCACGTGGTCCTGGGCGGCTTCGACACCCACCAGCAGGAGGACACCCGCCAGGCGGCGCTGCTGAGCTACGTCGACACCGCCGTGGGCGCGTTCATGAAGGACATGGAGGCCCACGGCCAGGCCGACCGGGTGGTGCTGATGACCTGGTCCGAGTTCGGCCGCCGGGTCGCCGAGAACGGCAGCAGGGGCACCGACCACGGCGCCGCCGCGCCGGTGCTGGTGGTCGGCAGGCCGATCGCCGGCGGCCTCCACGGCGAGCCTCCGTCGCTGACCTCGCTGATCGACAGCGGCAACCTGAAGTACACCACCGACTTCCGCAGCGTCTACCAGACGGTGATCCAGGACTGGCTCGGCGGCGACGCCGAATCGGTGCTCGGCGCCACCTTCCCCCGGCTGCCGCTGGTGCGGGGGGTGGCGGCGTGAGCCTCCAGCCGGGCGCCCTCAAGCTCGCCGGCGGGGTCGGCGCCCTGCTCGTCTGCGGCGGCGCCGGTGCCAGCGTGGCCGCCGACCAGCGGCCCGCCGGCGCGCCCCTGCGTCCCCCGGTGAGCCAGGCCTCGGCGCCGGTCGCCGCGGCCGCGGCACCCGGCGGCCTGGTGATCCCGCCCACCCCGGTGTGCTCCGGCGGCACCGCCGCGAGACCGGCCGCCGCCCCGGCTGCGGCGCCGCCCACGGCCACCGACCCGCAGCTCGTCGCCGTGCTCGCCCAGATCGCCCAGGCGCCGACCGCGGCGGCGCGGCGGCAGCTGATCGCCGCCCTGCCCGCCGACCAGCGCCAGCAGGTCACCGCCCTGATGCGGCAGCGGACCGCGGCGGCGGCGGCGAAGAAGAAGCCCGCTGCCGGCGCGAAGGCCGGCGGTGGCGCCTCGTGCCTGCCCGGCGGTGGCGGCGCCGGCAGCGGCCAGGCGATCGTCCCCAGCGTCGGCGACGCCGCCCCCTCGGGCGCGCCGATCACCTTCACCTACGTCTCGTGAGCGCCGCGCCACCCCTCGCCGTCCACCGCTTCACCGCCTTCGGCGGGGCGCGCTGCGAGGTGCTCGCCCGGGGCTGCACCGACGCGGACGTCTCCGCGGCGGTCGCCGAGGTCTACGCCTTCGAGGCCCGGCTCACCCGCTTCGACCCCGGCAGCGAGCTCTCCCGGCTCAATGCCGCCGCCGGTGCCCGCACCGCGATCTCGCCGCTGCTCGAGGAGCTGCTCCGCGTCACCCTCGACGCCTTCGAGCTCAGCGACGGCGCGGTGAACGCGGCGGTGCTCCCCGCCCTGGTCGCCGCCGGATACGACCGCACCATCGCCGCGGTGCGGGGGCGCCCGGTGCGGGGGGCGCCCCCCGCCGCGGTGGCGGTGCCGCCGCTCGACGCCGTGCTCGAGGTGGGGGAGGGCTGGGCCCGGCTCCGCCCCGGCGCCGCGGTCGACCTCGGCGGGGTCGGCAAGGGCTGGCTCGCCGACCGCCTGGCCGAGCGGCTGGAGAACGCCACCGTCAACCTCGGCGGCGACCTGCGGGCGCTCGGCGCCGGCCCCGAGGGCGACGGCTGGAGGGTCGGCCTCTGCGACGGCTCGGCGGTGCGCGTCGTCGACGCCGGCATCGCCACCAGCGGCCGCGCCGGCCGGAGCTGGGCGGGCGGCCACCACCTCGTCGACCCCCGCACCGGGCGGCCGGCGACCGCCGCTCCCGGCGCGGTGAGCGTCGTCGCCTCCGACGCCCTGCGCGCCGAGGTGCTCGCCAAGCTCGTCGCCATCCGCGGGCTCGCCGAGGGGGTGCCGGTGGCGCTCGCCCGCGGAGCCGCGCGCATCACCTCCGTGTCAGCTCTGGACGCTGACGCGCCCGATGCCGAGGGGGCCTCCCCCAGGCGATCAGCTCCTGCGGCGCCGACCGCCGTCCCACCGCTGCCGCTGGAGAACGTGGCATGACCACCGACATCGTGCTCTGGGACGCGGCCCGCGCCGCCGCGCTCGCGGCCTTCACCGTGCTGAGCGCCTCGCTGCTCACCGGGATGGCGGTGCGCACCGCGCTGCTCGCCCCGCTGGCCCGCAACCGCGCGGTGATCGCCCTTCACGGGTTCCTCAGCTGGTTCTGGCTGCCGCTGGTGGCGGTGCACGTCGCCGCCCTGGTGCTCGACGGCACCGCCCGCATCGGCGTCCTCGACCTGCTGATCCCCTTCCGGGTCGGCTACGCGCGGGTGGCGGTCGGGCTGGGGACCGTGGGCTTTCTCCTCCTGCTCCTGGTCGGGATCACCAGCGCGCTCCGGCGGCGGATGTCCCAGCGGGGATGGCACACCGTCCACCTGCTCTCCTACCCGATGTTCGTGATCTTCCTCCTCCACGCCCAGCTCGCCGGCAGCGACTTCAGCCGCACCTGGATCAGCGTGCTCGGCTGGAGCACGGTCGGCGCCCTGGCCACCCTGGCGCTGCCCCGGCTGGTCGGCGCCCGGGTGGGCGAGCCGGGGCCGGCGACCCGATCCTGACCCGTCCGTCAGATCGCCGCGGGCCGCCGTACACTGGCCGTACAAGGTGGTCGCGCTCTACATCCTCGTCGCAGTGGTCCTCCTCGGGATCGAGGCCTTCACCCTCGCGTTCTTCGCGGTCTTCGTGGCGGTGGGGCTGCTCGCCGCGGCGGTGGTCGCGGCCGTGGGGCTGCCGGTGTGGGCGCAGCTCGCCACCCTGAGCGCCGTCTCCGTCGCCGGGCTGCTGCTGGCCCGCCCACCGATCGCCCGGGCGATGATGCGGTCGCACCCGCGCATGCTCCTTCCCGGGGTGCAGCAGCTGGTCGGCCAGACCGCGCTGACCGTCGACGAGGTGGGTGACGAGCACCATCCCGGCCACGCCCTCCTCGCCGGCGAGCGCTGGCTCGCGATCACCGAGAGCGGGCCGCCGCTGCCGCCTCAGAGCACCGTCACCATCGCCGCGGTGCGCGGCACCACGCTGGTGGTGCACCCGCATCCGGCCCTTCCCCCGGGGTGACCCGGTCCGGGCAAAGGAGAAGACCCCCATGACCGCCGCGATCGTCCTCGCCGCCATCGCCGTCCTCGTGCTCATCGTGCTGGCACAGACGGTCAAGGTCATCCAGCAGGGCTACCTGGGAGCCGTCAAGCGGCTCGGCCAGTTCCGCACCCAGTGCGAACCCGGGCTGGTGATGATCCTCCCGTTCATCGACAACCTCACCCGCGTCGACATCCGCGAGACGCCGCGGACCGGAGACCGCCAGGAGGTGATCACCCGCGACAACGTCACCGTCGCCGTCAACGCCACCATCTTCAGCCAGGTCGTGGACGTGAAACTGGCGCTGTTCAGCGTCTCCAACTACGCCGTCGCCATCGACCAGCTGGCGCGCACCACGCTGCGCGCCGTGTTCGGCTCGCTGACCCTCGACGAGGCGCTCTCCCAGCGCGAGCGCATCAACGTCCAGCTGCAGGAGCAGATGGAGTCGGTGACCGACAAGTGGGGGATCCGCATCAACCGGATCGAGATCGTCGACATCACCCCGCCCGCGCAGATCCTCCAGGCGATGGCGCTGCAGAAGACCGCCGACCAGGAGAAGCGCGCCGCCATCCTCCAGTCGGAGGGCAGGCAGCAGTCGGCGGTGAACATCGCGGACGGCCAGCGCCAGGCGCTGGTCAAGCAGGCCGAGGGCGAGCGGCAGGCGGCGATCCTCCGCGCCGAGGGTTCGCGGCAGGCGGCGATCCTCGAGGCCG
>DASXNK010000070.1 GCA_036495095.1 Candidatus Dormiibacterota bacterium
CTGTGCGAATACCACCACAACCGGCACCACGACGGCGAGTTCGACATCCGCCGCACCGCCGGGGGCGACCTCTGCTTCGAGACCCACGACGGCCTGCTGCTGGGCACCGCCACCGGCGGGTGCTGGAGGCGCCCGAGAGGCAGAGCCGGCCCGGCATGAGTCCGATGGCCGGTGGGCCGCTAGGCGAACGTCTCCCGGGGGTCGGCGATGCCCAGCTCCTTCAGCTTTCGGTACAGGGTGGCGCGGCCGATGCCGAGCAGCGCGGCGGCCCGCACCTTGTGACCTCCGGTCTGCTCCAGGGCGTGGAGGATGGCGGCCCGCTCGATCCGCTCCATCGGGCTGAGCCGGCGCCAGGGCACCCGCTGGTAGGCGGACGGCAGGTCGCGCAGGGTGAGCTCGCCGTGCGAGCGCCGCGCCACCATCCCCTGGATGACGCTCTCCAGCTGGCGCACGTTGCCCGGCCAGTCGGCGCGCATCAGCGCCTGCATCAGCTCCGCGGCGCCATGGGCTCCGGGCTCGCCGGTATGGCGGAGGATGAGCGCGGGGACGATGTCGCTGAGGTCCTCGGGGCGCTCGCGCAGCGGTGGCAACCGGATGTCGGCGGGGAACTGGTCGGCGAGCGAGACATCGGTCCCGGGCTCGCCGTCGGGGGCCTGCGAGAGGGTCGCGACCACCCAGGGCGCGGCCTCGCCGGCGGTGCCCTCGAGCACGCCGCCGAGGGCCTGCGCGGTGCGCCGGTCGAGCGCCTCGAGGTGGCGCAGCACCAGCACCCCCACCGGGTCGGTGAGCCGGGTGCGCACCTGGCCCAGCCAGGTGGTGTCGCCGTCGACCCGCGCCATGATGGCGTCGACCACGGTGAAGGGACCGGCGTCGCCGACCTCGTCGTGGGCGGCGCGGGCCATCGCCAGCTTGCCGGTGCCGGGCTCGCCGGTGAGCAGCAGCGGCAGGCGCAGCGCCGCGTGGTCGATCACCGCGGTCCAGGCCTGCCGCCACGCCAGGCTGCGTCCCGGCAGCGACTCCGGGAGCCGCCGTCCCGGTCGGCTGTCGGCCCGGGCCCGCGACGGCGACGCGTGGGGACGCTCGAGGTCGATCTCCAGCACCACGCCGTGCTCGGGGTCACCCTGGGCGAAGTCGATGCAGCGCACCGCCGCGAGGCTGCCCTCGGCGAGCCGGAAGGCGCGAGCGGCGACGCTTCCCGACTCGATCGCGCGGGCACCGTGGTTCCAGAGCAGCGCATGGTCGGCGGGCTCGAGCAGCCGCGCCGCGGCGGCGTTGGCGATGACGGTGTGCGCGTTGAGCGCGACCACCGGCCGGCTGGAGCGGCGCGCCACCGCGACGAAGCGGTCGAGCAGGTCGCGGTCGCTCTGCGACGCGTCCTCGTAGAGGCGGCGCTCGATCTCGCGGGCCCCGTCCTTGATGAAGGGCACCATCAGCGGGCTGGTGTCCTGGAGCCGGCAGGTGAGGTCGATGACCCCCTCGACCCGGCCGGTGATCGGGTTGCGGATCGGCGCCCCCGCGCAGGAGAGCCAGCGCAGCCACTCCGCGTAGTGCTCGCTGCCGACCACCCATGCGACGTCGCGCATCTCCGCGGCGGTGCCGATGCCGTTGGTGCCCACGGTCTCCTCGCTGTAGAGGTAGCCGGGCGCGAGCAGCACCCGGTCGAGGCCGCGGCGCAGCGCCGCGGTGCCGGCGCGACGGTCGAGCACCAGCCCGGTGGGGTCGGTGAGGATGACCACCATGTCGGCGTTGGCCACGTCGTCGGCGAGCCGGTCGAGGATCGGGCGGGCGAGGCGCAGCAGGCGGTTGCCCGGGTCGAAGTCGGTGTGCCGGGTGACCGGGTCCCCGATCGCGAGCACACCGCTCTGCTTCGACCGCACCCAGGAGCGCGCGATCTCCGGGCGCACCGCATCGGAGACCAGTCCCTCGTCGAGGAACCGCTCGCGGCTCCTCCACATCTGCGGGCCCGCCTCCCCGAGGCCCTCCATGTCCACGGCAGGTCGTCCACACAGCGCCCGGAGAGATCGCCGGTGCCACTGCGCTCCTCGCGTCGCCACTATAGAAGAGCACCTCTGCACCGACAAGGAGGATATCCGTGACATGTCTCAAAGTGAGACATGTCTCAAGGCAGGACACTCGTTCGCCCCGGTCTTCTGCTCCAATCCGCACAACGCCGGCGGCGCCCGGAGGAGGCGGCGGCGGCGGACGCGGGGAGGGTCTGCCTGGTGACGACGACGTGCGCACCTGCCACGCTCATCAGCTCGGTGCAGCGCGCCCTCGCACTGCTGCGAGCCGCTTCCCGCGCCCCCAGCGGGGCTCCCGCGAAGCAGCTGGCACGCAGCGTCGGCCTGCCCATGGGAACCACCTACCACCTGCTCCGCACCCTCACCTACGAGGGCTACCTGGAGCGCCGCACCGACGGCTCGTACGTGCTCGGAGACGGGGTCGCGACCCTGCTCGACACCAGCCGGCTGCAGGCGCTGCTGCAGCGCACCCGCCCAGCACTGGCCGCCCTCCGCGACGGCGTGCACGCCGCCGCCTACCTGGCCTTCCACGAGGGCGGCGAGATCGTGGTGAAGGACATCCAGGACAGCGTGCAGACGCCCCGCATCGACCTCTGGGTCGGCTTCCGCGACGCCGCCCACGCCACCGCGCTGGGCCGCTGCGTCCTCGCCTTCCTCGAAGCCAGGGACCGCCACGACTACCTCGCCCGCCACCCCCTCCATCCCTACACCTCGCGAACCCTGACCAGCCGCCAGGCGCTGCTCACCGAGCTCGAGCGGATCCGCGCGACCGGCGTCGCCGTCGAGGACGAGGAGTACCTCCCCGACGTCGCCTGCGTCGCCGCACCGGTCGTGGTCGGCAGCCTGGTCGGCGCCGTCGGGGTGTCGATGCCCCGCGGCCGGCTCGCCGCCCTCGACACGGTGGTGCCGCCGCTGACCGACACCGCGGCGCGGATCGCCCGCTGGTGCGCGCTGACGCTCTAGGCCCGGCCGAGGACGGCGAGGCTCTCGACATGGTGCGTCTGGGGGAACATGTCGACGAGCTCGAGCCGCTCCACCCGGTAGGGGCCGAGCTCGCAGAGCAGGCGCAGGTCGCGGGCCAGGGTCGCGGCGTCGCATGAGACGTACACGATCCGGGGCGGCCCGGCGAGCGCCAGCCAGCCGGTCACCGAGCCGGCGCAGCCGGCCCGCGGGGGGTCGAGCACGGTGGCGTCGACGGCGGCCTCCGCGCCGAGGCCGGCGAGCGCCTGCTCGACCGGCTGGGCGACGTAGCGGAGCCGGTCCTCGACCCCGTTGAGCCGCGCGTTGAGCAGCCCGAGCCGCGCCGAGGAGCGGACCTCCTCGATGCACACCACCTCGGCTCCGGCGGCGGCGATCGCGGTGCTGAGGATGCCGATGCCCGCGTAGGCGTCGACGACGCGCCGGCCGGTGAGGTCGCCGAGGGCGTCGAGCACCCGGTCGTAGAGCACCGCCATCTGGGCGTGGTTCACCTGCACGAAGGTCTCGGGCTCGACCCGGAACTGATGGCCGCGCCACTCCACGCCCACCGCCGCGGTGTGCCAGGTGACCCCGTCGCCGGCCTCCATCGCGATCTCGTCGAGCACCGCCGGGTCGACGCCGTCGAGGGGGCGGGCGCGCACCAGCAGGTCGCTGCCTCCGCCGCCCACGGTCAGGTGGAGCGCGCTGAGCTCGTCGGTGCCGCCCCGCCGCACCAGCGAGCGCAGCGCCGGCAGGGCGGCGCCGATCGTCGGGTGGTGGATCAGGCAGTCGTCGACGGCGATCGGCCTCCACGAGCGCGCCCGATTGAAGCCGAGGTCGGCGGCGGCGGTGCCCTCGGGGCCGCGCACCACGTGGAACTCGCCGCGGCGGCGGTAGCGCCAGGGGTCGTCCATGCCGTGCACCGGCACCTCGTCGGGCACGGTCACGTGCTGCCGCCGCATGGCGTCGAGCACCACCTCGCGCTTCAGCGCCAGCTGGCGCGGATAGGCGACGTGCTGGAGGTCGCAGCCGCCGCACGCCGGCACGTACGGGCAGGGCGGCGTGACCCGGTCCGGGGAGGGCTCGAGCACCTCGGTGACCCGCGCCCGCCAGACCCCGCCCTGGCGGCCGTGCACCCGCACCTCCACCCGCTCATCGGGGATGGCGCCCTCGACGAGCACGGTCTCGCCGCGCTCGCCCTCGATCACCCCGCCCTCGACGTGGGCGATGCAGGCGCCGCCGTGCACCATCGGGCCGCAGGTGACCTCCAGCCGGGTGCCGGCGGCGCGGCGTGCGGCCCGGCGCTCAGCCGGAGAGGCGCTCACGCAGCAGCCGGTTGACCAGACGCGCGTCGGCGCGGCCGCGGGTTGCCTTCATCACGTGCCCCACCACCGGCTGCAGCGCGGTCTCCTTGCCCGCCTGGAAGTCGGCCACCGCCTTGGGGTTGGCGGTGATCGCGGCGTCGACCAGGGCGCCCAGCGCATCGGTGTCGCTGACCTGGCCGAGGCCGCGGTCGCGCACGATCGCCACGGGGTCGCCGCCGGCCAGGTAGAGCTCCTCGAGCAGCGCCTTGGCGGTGGTGGAGTTCACCGTCCCCGCCTCCACCAGCCCCAGCAGCGCCACCAGCCCGTCCTCGCCGAGGCCGCTCTCCCAGAGCGGGAGGTGGTCGGCGTTGGCGAGCCGCAGGACGTCGTTGCCGAGCCACCTCGCGGCGACCCCGGCGGAAACTCCGCGGCCGACGATGCGCTCGTACGAGTCGGCCTGCTCGCGGGTGGCGGTGAGCAGCACCGCCTCGCCCTCGGTGATGCCGTGCTGCTCGATCAGCCGCGCCGCCCGCGCCTCGGGAAGCTCCGGGAGCGCACGCCGCACCTCCTCCACGAACTCCGCCCCGAGCACCAGCGGGGCGAGGTCGGGCTCGGGGAAGTAGCGGTAGTCGTGGGCCTGCTCCTTGCTCCGCTGGGAGATGGTGGCGCCGCGCGCCTCCACCCAGCCGCGGGTCTCCTGGTGGAGGCTGCCGCCGCCGTCGAGCACCGCGATCTGGCGGGCGATCTCGTACTCGACGGCGCGCTGCACCGCCCGGAAGGAGTTCATGTTCTTGATCTCCACCTTGACCCCCAGGGTCTCGGTGCCCCGGGGCCGGATGGAGACGTTGGCGTCGCAGCGGAACGAGCCCTGCTCGAGGTTGCCGTCGTTGACGCCGATGTACATGAGGATCTGGCGCAGCCGCTCCAGGTACTCCTTCGCCTCCGCGGCGCTGCGCAGGTCGGGCTCGCCGACGATCTCCATCAGCGGCACCCCGGAGCGGTTGTAGTCGACCAGCGAGCTGGTCGCGCTCTGGAGCACGTCCCCGGCGTGGTGGAGGGTGCCGGTGTCCTCCTCGAGGTGCACCCGGGTGATGCCGCAGCGCACCCGGCGGCCGTCGAGGTCGAACTCGAGGTGGCCGTCGACCGACAGCGGAAGGTCGTACTTGGAGATCTGGTAGCCCTTGGGGAGGTCGGGGTAGAAGTAGTTCTTGCGGTCGAACTTGGTGAAGTCGGGGATCACGCAGTTCAGCGCCAGCGCGGTGCGCACCGTGTACTCGACGGCGCGCCGGTTGATCACCGGCAGCGTGCCCGGCATCCCCAGGCAGACCGGGCAGGTGTTGTCGTTGGGCTCGGCCTCGACGTAGGTCGCCGGGCAGCCGCAGAACATCTTGCTGCGGGTGAGCAGCTGGGCGTGCACCTCGAGCCCGATCACCGCCTCGTGGTCGACGGCGGACTCCCCCGATCCCCCCTGCGCCGCGGAGGCGTCGCGCAGCGTCCCGGTCACGTCGCCGCCGCCTCGACGCCGCCGGGCTGCAGCGTGTGCCACTCGGTGGCCTGCTCATATGCGTGGGCGATGCGCAGCGCCCGCGCGTCCATGAACCGCGGCGCCACCACCTGCAGGCCCGCGGGCAGGCCTCCGACCATCCCGCAGGGCACCGACACCCCGGGCAGGCCGGCGAGGTTGACGGGCACGGTGAGCACGTCGAGCAGGTACATCGAGAGCGGGTCGGAGTGGGTGCCGAGGGGGAAGGCGGTCACCGGCGAGGTGGGGCAGACGATCGCGTCCACGCGCTCGAAGACGTGCGAGAACTCCTCGGAGATGAGGGTGCGCACCTTCTGCGCCTTGCGGTAGTAGGCGTCGTAGTAGCCGCTGCTCAGCGCGTAGGTGCCGAGCATGATCCGCCGCTTCACCTCGGGGCCGAAGCCGGCGTCGCGGGTGCTCAGGTAGGTCTGCAGAAGGCTGCCGCGGTCCTCGCGCAGGCCGAACCGGATGCCGTCGTAGCGGGCGAGGTTGGAGGAGGCCTCGGCGGGCGCGATGATGTAGTAGGTCGACAGGGCGGCGTCGGTGCTGGGCAGGGACACCTCCTCGAGGGTGGCCCCGAGGCCGCGCAGCACCTCGAGCGCCCGCTCGACGGCGGCGCGGACGCCGGGGTCGAGACCCACCCCGAAGTACTCGCGGGGGACCCCCAGGCGCAGTCCCTCGACCCCCTCACCCAGCCCGGTCAGCGGGTCCTCGACGGCGCTGCGCGAGGAGGTGCCGTCGGCGGGGTCGTGGCCGGCGATGAGCAGGTACCCGAGGGCGGCGTCCTCGACGGTGAGCGCGAGGGGCCCGACCTGGTCGAGCGACGAGGCGAAGGCGATCAGCCCGTAGCGCGACACCCGGCCGTAGGTGGGCTTGAAGCCGACCACCCCGCAGAGCGCGGCGGGCTGGCGGATCGACCCGCCGGTGTCGGTGCCCAGGCTGAGCGGCACCATCCGCGCGGCGACCGCGGCGGCGCTGCCCCCGCTGCTGCCGCCGGGCACCCGGCCGAGGTCCCAGGGGTTGCGCACCGGTCCGTAGGCGGAGTTCTCGTTGGAGGAGCCCATCGCGAACTCGTCGCAGTTCGTCTTCCCCACCACCACGGCGCCGGCGTCGAGGAGCCGCTGCACCGCGGTGGCGGTGTAGGGGGGGCGGAAGCCGCCCAGGATCCGCGAACCGGCGGTGGTCTCGGCGCCCTCGAGGCAGAGCACGTCCTTCAGCGCGACCGGCACGCCGCAGAGCGGCGGGGCGCTCGCCGGGTCCTCGGCGAGAAGGCGGTCGGCGGCCGCGGCGGCGCGGTCGGCGAGCTCACCGGTCCGGCCGAGGAAGGCGTTCACCTGCGGGTCGAGGGCGGCGATGCGGGCGCGGGAGCGCTCCAGCAGCTCGGCGGCGCTCACCGTGCCGGCGCGCAGCGCGGCGACGCACCCGGCGAGGGTCTCGGGCGCGGCGCTCACGCGGTTCCCTCCTCCTGGATCTGGCCGACGCGGAAGTGGCGGCCGTCGTGGTCGGGGGCGTTGGCCAGCGCCGCGCGCTGCCCGAAGGGCGGCCGGTCCTCGTCCTCGCGCCACACGTTGACGAGGCCGCCGACCTGCGCGGTCTCGGTGACCTGCGAGGTGTCGACCTGGTCGAGCTTCGAGATGTGCTCGAGGATGGCGCCGAGCTCGACCGCCAGCCGCGCCCTCTCGTCCTCGCCGAGGCCGAGACGGGCGAGCATGGCGACGTGGGCCACCTCGTCAGGGGTGAGGGACATGGGCAGGCATTATCGACCGGGCAGCGGCAGCCAGGTGAGGACCGCCTGCTCGGTGGGGGTGAATCCGGCACTGCGGTAGGCGGCCAGCGCGGCCGGATTGTCGTCGCGGGTCCAGACGCAGGCGAAGGTGACCTGGCGGCGGCGGAACAGCGCCATGGCGTCCCGGAGCAGGGCGCTCGCCACCCCGCGACCGCGCGCCTCGGGGCGCACGTAGAGCTCGGCCACCTCCCCCTCGAGGCCGGTCCCGGGGTCGAAGAGGACGCACCAGCAGAGCCCGGCGGCGGCTCCGGCCTGGTCACGGGCCACCAGGAGGTGGTTCTCGCCGGTGAAGTGGTGCCGGGGGAGGGCGGTGCCGCCGGCCACCTCCTCGGCGGACAGCCGGGGGTGGTCGTAGCGCTCCTGCTCGTCGAGGGCGAGCTCGGTCAGCATCGCCCGGACCTCGACGTCGTCCCCGGCGGCCAGCCGCTCGATCCGCATGGGTGCAGGCTACGCCCACCAGCCCCGGCTGGGCCTCGGGACGGGTCGCGGCCCATACTGCCCGCACCCGTCATCGACCCGGAGGCCCGCCGTGATCATCGTGACCACCGAGAACCTCACCGGATATCGCGTCAGCCGCGTCATCGGCCAGGTCTTCGGCCTCACCGTCCGCACCCGCGGGCTGGGCGGGAACATCGCCGCCGCCTTCCGCAGCGTCGCCGGCGGCGAGGTCGCCTCGTACACCAAGCTGCTCGAGGACGCCCGCCGCCAGGCCGTCGACCGGATGGTGGAGTCGGCGACCGCGGCCGGCGCCAACGCCGTGGTGATGATGCGGTTCGACAGCTCGGAGATCGGCGCCACCATGTCCGAGATCGTCGCCTACGGGACCGCGGTGGTGGTCGAGCCCGCCTCCTGATGGAGCCCCTCCTCCTCTACGTCGCGGTGGCCGCGCTGGTGCTCGCCGCCGCGATCGCCACCTGGAAGCTGGGCTGGGAGCGCTACCGCCCCGGCGACCCCGGCCCCACCGTCCCCACCGGCGAGGTGCTCGTCGACCCCGAGACCGGCCGGAGGCAGCGCGTCCACATGAACCCGGCCACCGGCACCCGCGTCTACGTCGACGAGCCCGCACCGCCGCCCCGCCCGGAGCGCTGACGCTTCCGCTCGCCGGGCCGGGGTGGTACGAAGTGGGGATGGGACCTGGCGCGGACTTCCTCGGCCGCCTCTGGGGCGGCGGCACCGGCACCCCCGACTCGCGGCGCGCCGAGATGCTCGACCGGCTCCGCCGCGGCGGCGTCGACGACGAGCGGGTGCTGGCGGCGATGGCGGAGCTGCCCCGCGAGGCGTTCGTCATCGAGGGCGACGAGCTCGAGGCCTACGCCGACCGCGCCCTGCCCATCGGCCACGGGCAGACCATCTCCCAGCCGCTCATGGTCGGGGTCATCGTGCAGGCGCTCCAGCTGCGGCCCGGCGAGCGGGTGCTCGACGTCGGCACCGGCTCCGGCTACCAGGCCGCGGTGATCGCGGCCTGCGGCGGCAGGGTGGTCAGCGTCGAGCGCATCGACGAGCTCGCCCGGAGCGCGCGGGCGCGGCTGGAGCGGATGGGCATCGAGGTCGAGGTCGTCGCCGGCGACGGCAGCGCCGGCCTCGACGGCCGGGGCCCGTTCGAGGCCATCGCCGTGGGCGCCGCCGCCCCGCGACCGCCGGAATCGCTGATCCGGGCGCTCGCCGACGGCGGCCGGCTGGTGGTGCCGGTCACCGTCGGTGAGGAGGGCGAGCGGCTGCTCCGGGTCCGCCGCACCGGGCGGCACTGCGAGATGGAGGACCTGGGACCCTGCCGCTTCGTCCGTCTGGTCGGCCGCGAGGGCTACCGGGCGTTCACCGGCTGAGCAGCGCGCTGAGGTCACGGTGGGCGACCTCGCAGGGCCTCCCCGCGGCGTGGCGGTACCCCACCGGGCCGGCGTCGGGGACGATCACCGAGGAGGCCGAGACGGTGCCGTAGAGGTCGCCGTGGACGCAGGCCCGCTCGGGGTCGCGGAGCAGGTCCTCCATCTCCTCCAGGAGCGCGAGCGGCGAGGCGGCGCGCCCGGCCGCCTCGCCGAGGCGGGCGAGGAGGTCCTCGACCCGGGCCTCGGCGGGCTGGTCGAGGTCGTGGACGGTGAGCACGTGCGGACCCGGCCGGAGCTCGACCACCTCGAGCGGGGTGACGCCGTGGGCCACCAGCGCCTGCGTCCGGGAGAGGGCGAGGAGGTTGAAGGGGTTGTACGCGCCGGGGTCGAGCCCGCCGACGAGGCCGCGCACCGCGGCGTCGTCGCCGGCGCCGAGCACCGCCAGGGGCAGCTCGCCGCGGGAGCGGCGGCTGGGGTCGCGCATCTCCGAGCGGCGGTTGGTCACCGCCGCCACCCGGCCGTCCGCGGCCACCGCCATCCAGGTGCCGCCGGCCACGAGGTCGCGGCCGCCGGCGATCCGGGGACGCTCCACCAGCACCGCGGGCGGCGCCGCGGGGCGGCCGAGGAACTCGTCGCGGTTGGCGGCGAGCACCACCGGGGCGCCGGGCACGCAGCGCCAGGCGATGAGAATGGTGCACATCGGCGGTGGGTCAGACGGCGGGGACGCGGAACATCCGCACCACCGGGCCGCCGGGCCGCTCCTGCGCCTGGGCGGCTGCCTCGCCGAAGGCGGCCATCAGGATCCGCCCGGCCTGCGCCTCCTCCGGGGCGGTGTCGAGGCTCAGCCGGGACATGGTCACGGCGTACTGGTCGACCCCGTCGGCCCGGTTGGGATAGCGCGACCGGGTGATGCTCACCTTGATGCCCATCCCCGCCAGTTCGACGGTGTGGCGGCCGGTTTCGTGGGCCCCCGGGGGGGTGGTGAAGTCCTCGTCGGCACGCTGCCGCAGCTCCCGGAGGAGGCTGTCGACGCTCAGTTCCTGCCCGTCGTCGGCCATGACGGGATTGAGCCTACGCCTCCGGGGCCGGGCCGGGACTCCCCACCCCGGACCCTCCACGTTTAGAGTGAGCGCCGGCCGCGGTACGCAGGGAGTACGGCCCCGTGGCCCCGCCCCGATGCGAGGGCGTCGGCGCCCGGCCGGTACCCCACCGTCATCATCTCCCGGAGGCACCCGTTTCATGGCAAAGACCGTCGGCATCGATCTCGGCACCACCAACAGCGTGGTGGCAGTGATGGAGGGCGGCGAGCCCGTCGTCATCGCCAACGCCGAAGGCGGTCGCACCACCCCCTCCGTCGTCGCCTTCACCCGGACCGGCGAGCGGCTGGTCGGGACGCTCGCGCGCCGTCAGGCGGCCGTCAACCCCGAGAACACCGTCTACTCGATCAAGCGCTTCATGGGACGGCTGCTCTCCGAGGTCACCAACGAGGCCAAGCAGGTCCCCTACAAGGTGGTCGCCGGCAACGCCGGCCGCGTCGAGGTGGAGGTGGCCGGCCAGCGCCACACCCCCGAGCAGATCTCCGCGATGATCCTGCAGAAGCTGAAGACGGACGCCGAGGCGTACCTCGGCGAGAAGGTGACCGACGCGGTCATCACCGTCCCCGCCTACTTCAACGACGCCCAGCGGCAGGCCACCAAGAACGCCGGCCAGATCGCCGGCCTCAACGTGCTCCGCATCATCAACGAGCCCACCGCGGCGGCCCTCGCCTACGGCCTCGACAAGAAGGCCAACGAGAAGATCCTCGTCTTCGACCTCGGCGGCGGCACCTTCGACGTCTCGGTCCTCGAGGTCGGCGAGGGCGTCTTCGAGGTGAAGTCGACCAACGGCGACACCCACCTCGGCGGTGACGACTACGACCGCCGGATCGTCGACTGGCTCGCCGACGAGTTCAAGAAGGACCAGGGCATCGACCTGCGCGGCGACCGCCAGGCGCTGCAGCGGCTCACCGAGGCGGCCGAGAAGGCGAAGATCGAGCTCTCCCAGCGGCAGGAGACGGAGGTCAACCTGCCCTTCATCACCGCCGACGCGAGCGGTCCCAAGCACCTCGCGCTGACGCTCTCGCGCTCCAGGTTCGAGCAGCTCACCGAGGACCTCACCGAGCGCTGCCGCAAGCCCTTCGGTGACGCGCTGCGGGACGCCGGGATGACCGCCTCCGAGCTCGACGAGGTGATCCTCGTCGGCGGCTCGACGCGCATGCCGGTGATCGCCGAGCTGGTCAAGGAGCTGAGCGGCAAGGAACCGCACCGCGGTGTCAACCCGGACGAGGTGGTGGCCATCGGCGCCGCCATCCAGGCGGGCGTGCTCAAGGGCGAGGTCAAGGACGTCCTGCTCCTCGACGTCACCCCGCTGAGCCTGGGCATCATGACCGAGGGCGAGGTGAACACCCGCCTGATCGAGCGCAACACCACCATCCCCACCTCGAAGTCGCAGGTCTTCTCGACCGCGTCGGACAGCCAGCCGAGCGTCGAGATCGTGGTGCTCCAGGGTGAGCGGCCGATGGCGCGCGACAACCGCATCCTGGGCACGTTCATGCTCGACGGCATCCCCCCGGCGCCGCGCGGCCTGCCCCAGATCGAGGTGACCTTCGACATCGACGCCAACGGCATCCTCAACGTCACCGCCAAGGACCGGGGCACCGGCAAGGAGAACCGGGTCACCATCACCGGATCGACCACCCTCCAGAAGGAGGAGGTCGACCGGATGGTCAAGGAGGCGGAGGCCAACGCCGAGGCCGATCGCAAGCGCGCCGAGGCGGTGGAGACCCGCAACCACGCCGACCAGCTCGCCTACCAGGCCGAGAAGGCCCTGAAGGACGCCGGCGACAAGGTCCCGGCCGAGCTGCGCACCGACATCGAGGGCAAGGTGAAGGCGATCCGCGACGCCATCGCCGCCAACGACAACGACGCCATCAAGCGGACCCACGACGACCTGCAGGCGAGCATCTCCAAGATCGGCGAGGCGGTGTACGCCCAGGCCGGGCCCCCGCCCAGCGACGGCCCCGGCAACGGCTCGCCCGACGGCGGCGCCCCGACCGCCGGCGACAGGGGCGCCCACGGTGCCCACGGCGGCGAGGACGTGGTCGACGCAGAGTTCAAGGAGGTCTAGGGACCTCCTCCCTCCTCCGGAGCGGCGAGGGGCGGCGCGCAGGGTGCGCGCCGCCCCTTCGCTGCGGCCCGTGCGCCGCCATCGTTCGCCTTCGCGCCGGAGCCGCTCAGCGCAGCCGCTTGCGGAAGTGGTGCTCGACCGTGTTGGAGAGGTCGTGGAGCTCGCGCGTCCGCGCCGAGCGTGCGTACCCCAACCGGGCATAGAGCCGGTGGGCGTCATGGAACCGGGTGTCCGACCAGAGCTCGACGACGGCCGCCCCACGCCCCCGCGCGGCGTCCTCCACCAGCCCCGCGAGCCGCGCCCCCAGCCCCCGCCGCCGCGCCGCCGCGGCCACGTACAGCATCCGCAGCTCGATCCCCGCGGCGCCGGACGGCACCCAGCCCACCGACCCCACGACCACGCCCGCCTCCTCCGCGACGAACACCTCGCCAGCCCACTCCGCGTATGCGCTGGCGATCCGGCGCAGGTGGGGCTCCTCCCCATCCACGTCGAGCACGCAGCCCGGGTACTCGGCCCAGCACGCCCCCACCAGCGCCACCAACCCGCCCGCGTCGTCATCCCGCGCCGCCCGGATCACCACCGTCCGAGGAGCGACAGCCCTAGACCTGGTCGATGCGGGTCAACACCCAATCGTATCTGCCGCTCATCACCGGCGCTCGGCAGTAGGAGCAGACGCCGGCGAGGTCGAGGTCGAGGGGGGCGCCGCAGTTCGGGCACTTCGACGAGAGGGTGCCGCCCTTCGGCTTGGTGGTCGCCGACGAGGCGCGCTGGAACACCCAGTCCTCCGTCCACTGCTCGACGCTGCGGTTGCCGCGCACCACCTTGCCGCTCTTCACGTCGATGTCGTAGTCGGCGCAGGCGGCGAGGAAGCGCAGGGTGAGGGTGTCGTAGGTCTGGTCGCTGTGGGCGCCGATGATCCGCGCGTTGCCCACGGCGAGCTGGTCGAGCACGTTGCGCCGCCCCTGGGCGGCGTATCCCTCGATCTGGGCCTTGTGCTGCTGCCAGATGCCGTCGGCCATCACCCGCCGGCTCAGGTCCGGCTTGAGCTCGGTCCACGCCTGCTGCACCACGAAGAAGGCGCGCTCGGCCTCGCTGAGGAAGGCGCTCTCGTCGAAGGCGGGGTCGTGGGCGGTGATCGCGGCGAGGCCGTCGGGTGTGCCCTCGCTGGCCATCGCCACCGGCGAGCTTCCCGGCAGCATCGCGCCTCGCAGCCCCTCGGGGACGCCGATCGGACGGCTGTCGTCGTAGGGGGTCGACGAGCGCGGCGGCGCCGGCACCGACCCGGCGCCGTAGGAGGCGCCGGTGGACCCGGTGTCGAAGGCGCTCCGCGCCATCCCGCCACCGGACATCCAGCTGCGCACCAGGCGGAAGAGCACGAACGCCACCACCACCAGGACGATGAGGAACAGGATGCCGATGATGGCGCCGCCACCCCCGCCGCCGCCGAGGAAGAACGGGAAGAAGAAGAACCCGTGGCCGCCGCCGCCACCGCCGGTGCTGAAGCTGCTGCCGCCGCCGCCGCCGCCGCGCGAGCCGCCGCCACCGCCGAAGCTGTGGCCGCCGCCGGCGCGCGCCAGCAGCCCCGCGGCGGCGAGGAGCGGGGTGGTCACGGGACCGCCGGCGGGGGCGCGTCGGGCTGCGCGGTGGGCCTGCCGCAGGAGGGGCAGAACTTCGCGCCCTCAGCGAGCTCGGTGGCGCAGCCGGCGCAGGTGCGGACCGCCGGCGCCAGCGAGGTGCCGCAGGACGGGCAGAACTTCGACCCCTGCGGGCCGGTCGCCTGGCAGGACGGGCAGGTCACCGTGGGCGGCGCCAGCGAGGTGCCGCACGAGGCGCAGAACTTCGCGCCGGCGGTGTTGGCGGCGTGGCAGGAGGGGCAGGACACGGTGGCGGGCTGCTGGGTGGCGTACCCGGCGCCCCCGCCCGCGAATCCCGGGGCGGGCGGCGGCGGCGGTCCCGGTGGCGGCGGCTGGGCGGCGACCCCGCCGAGGCCGATCCCGGCGCCGAGGAACGCCCCGGAGACGCCGCCGCCGCCCTTGGCCATCCCCTCGCCCGCGCCCAGCGCCATCTCGCCCGCCGCGTACTGCTGGAAGCCGCCGGCGAGACGGGAGTAGGCGGTGTCCTTGGCGAGGCGGCGCAGCTCGGCCTCGGTCTCGTCGTCGAGGCTGATGACGAAGTTGGTGAGCCCCACCAGGGCCAGCCCGTAGTCGGCGAGCCGGGCGTTGCCGCCCTCGAGGGTCGTGCCCTCGATCTCGTCGGTGAACGCGGAGAGGCCCAGCACCGGCCAGCCGTTGCGGACGATGTTCCTGGTGAGGTCCTGCCGGAGCGAGCGCAGCAGCAGGTCGTCGCAGAGGTCGGTGATCCTGCTGTTGTCGGGGACGTTCTGGGTGCCGCTGTACTTGGTGATCAGCGCCACCGGGTCGGTGACCTTGAGGATGTAGTCACCGAAGACGCGCAGGGTGACGAGCATCCCGGTCTGCGGGTCCTGCACCTCGTCGATGCGGCCGCCGAAGCGGTCGCGGATCTCCCGCGAGGAGACGAAGTAGAGCTCGGTGCGGTAGGCGTTCCCGCCGGTGAGGATGTCCTTGAACATCCCCAGGAAGGGCAGCTCGGTGGCGTCGACCTGGTGCCGGCCCGGGGGCATGGTGCCGATCACCTGTCCCTGGTAGAGGAAGATCGCGACCTCGTCGGGGGCCACGATCGCCTTGGTGAAGCGGCGGATCTGGAGGTCCGGCCACTTGTAGACGATCTGGTCCTTCCGCTCGTCCGGGACGGCGATGTTCTCGCGCCTGAAGAGCGCCATGAAAGCTTCCTCGATGGTTGACGTCGTGCCCGCGCGCGGATGGCCCGGGCGGGCGCTCCCATGCTACCGCTCGGCCGCCGCGATGGACCCAGGCGACGATGTGCCGGGTCAGCGACGGGGCGGGACCACCTCGAGGACGCCGGTGAGGCCGAGGGCCCAGTGGTTGTTGATCCCGGTGCCGTTCTTCATCGTCGCCGCCTCGCCCCCGCCCCCGCCGGAGGCGCCGCAGCGCCGGCCGCCATCCGCGCCCGCCGCCAGCGCAGGCCGAGCACCGCCCCGGTGCCGATCAGCGCGAGGAGGATCACCCACATCACCAGCCCGACCCACGGCACCGAGTCGTCGGTGCTCGCCGCCGCCGGGGCCGGTGGCGGCTGCGCCTCGGGGATGTAGCTGGTGGTGCCGGTGAGGGTGGCGGTCTTCGTCCCCTGGACGAGGGGCACGCTCCAGCGGAGGAGCACCGTCGCCTGCTTGCGCGTGATGATGTCGTCCGGCGGGATCTCCTTGGTGTAGAAGCCCCGGGTCTCGAGCCAGAGCTCGCGCGGCTCGGGATGCACGAGCGACCACTGCGGAGGCGCGCTCGCGTCCGCCTCGACGGTGGGCGTGTCGCCGTGGCCCTTGAGGTTGTCGACCCATGACGGGCTGTGGAGGTTCGCCTCCGTGCCCGCCGGGCCGATCCGGAGCATGGGCTCGCCCTGGCGGCCCTTCACCACCACCGGCACCGTGCCGGTGTTCGCGAGGAAGACGCCCGGCAGCCGGCCGGGGACGACCGAGACGCTCACCCCGTCGAAGGGCGTGGGCGTCGAGGTGAGGACCGCCTTGTACCCGCCCTTGAAGGTGACGTAGTCGACCCGGCCCAGGACCTTGATGTCCTGGTTGCCGTAGCGCAGGGGGACGATCCAGCGCGAGATCGTCTGCACCCCGGACGCCGGAGGGGGCGGGAGATCCAGCGTGGGCTTCGGGTGCATCCGGTGCTCGAACCACCCCCAGTCGGAGTCGTGGCTCGCCCGGCCCCAGAAGGGCGGCGCGTTGGGGTTCTGCGCCGGCGTCGGGATGTTCGCGGTCCCGTACGGGTTGTTCGACTGGTACCACTCCGGGGTGTTGAGGTCGCCGAGCACTCCCTGGGGCCCGATCCGCAGGTAGGTCCGTCCCGCGTCGGTGAGCACCTGGACCTCGGTCGAAGTCGTGTTCGCGACGAGCATCTCCGAGGAGATGACGGTGTTGCGCACGTCGATGGTCACCCCCGCGGGAGGCGCGGGGATCACCGACTCGAGGACGGTCCGCACGTGCGGATCCATCTCGTGAGCTCGGGCCGGAGCCGCTCCGAGGAACGTCGCCAGCAGCGCGCCCAGCAGGGCGACGAGCGCGATGACGGCCGGAAGCGTACGTGGAGTACGGGGGGTGCGCATCAGATCTCAGTCTGCCAGAAGAAGAGGTGCCCCCCCGGTGCTGCATCCTGCGGGACGCACGCTGGGGGGGCACCCAGAGGATGGGTATCTACTGGGGGCGGCTACGCGGCCGCCGGCTGATCGGTGGTTACCTCCGGGTCACCCAGCGCCGGGCGCGGATGCCGAGGCCGAGTCCGAGTGCCGTCAGCAGAGCCACCAGGGCCACCGAGCCCTCTCCGTCATTGCGGAGGAAGCCGGCCAGCTTGCTGGAGATCGCCTTCGGAAGGGCGACGAACTCCTGGACGTAGTGGATGCCGGGCTTGGCGGTCGAGCCATCCACCGGGGGGTTCCCCGGAAGGTTGGACGCGCCCGGCTGCGGTCCGCTGGCACCAGGCGGCGATGCGCCGAAGCCGCCCGCGGAGGTGCTGTCCTGCATCGGGATCGGCGCCGCGCTGTTGTCGACGCTGTTCCCCAGCATGGTGATCGCGGCCACGGACGGGGTCTCGCCGGAGCCCTTGCCCTTGGTCACGAAGATGTAGTAGCCACCCGGGGTGGCCACGTTGTGGTTGGCCGGCACCGTCGCCGTCAGGGTGTTGCCGTTCGTGGTGAAGGGCAGCTCGACCAGACGGTTGTTGTTCGACAGGACGTGCTGCGACGTCGGCAGACGGTACAGCTCGACCTTGGTGATGTCGGACGCGTTGTCGACGGTGACGTTCATGTTCTCGCCCCAGGTGATTCCGGCCGGGGCGTTGGTGATCTTCGGACGGGAGACACCGTTGAACAGGTAGGGCGGGCTCCAGATCTGGAAGCTCGAGTCCTTCTGGTTGTTCGCGGTCGTCCCGGGCATCACGTCACCGTGATGGCCGTAGTGCGCCGGAATCGGCGAGTGCCCGCCCGCGAGGACGCGGCCGTCGGGCAGCAGGATCGCCGAGTTGTGGTAGGTGCGGTCACGGCCGATCGGGGCCATGTCCGTCCAGCTGTTGGCCTCCGGGTCGTAGAGCTCGGTATTCCGGTTGGCGACCTCGCTTCCCGGATCGATGACCTCGTCCTTGTCGGCACCGTGCAGGGCCAGGACCTTGCCCGTGGGCAGCATCACGCCGGCGGTGAACCACCGGGCGTGGTGCAGGTCGGGACCGCGCTGGACGTCGACGTTGTCACCGTTGATGCTGAAGATCTG
>DASXNK010000071.1 GCA_036495095.1 Candidatus Dormiibacterota bacterium
CCGCCCTCTCCTAGCCGGACAGGGGTACTGGAGTACGTCCCTGCGGCCGTGGACGCGAGTGCGATGCGGTCGACGCGTTCGTGCGTGGACGCCGGGGCGTTGCTACCGTGTTTCGCATGACCGACAGAGAGACGGCCGCGCCAACCGGCTGCACTGGGACCAGACCCGCAAGTCGACCCCCGTCCCCTACATCGGCCACCTCCTCGGCGTCGCCTCCCTGGTCGTCGAGAACGGCGGCACCGAGGACGAGGTGATCGCCGCGCTGCTCCACGACGCCGTCGAGGACCAGGGTGGCGCGGAGACGCTGGCAACCATCCGCCGGCGCTTCGGGGACGCCGTCGCGGACATCGTCGACGCCTGCTCCGACACCGACCAGCATCCGAAGCCGCCCTGGCACCAGCGCAAGCAGGACTACATCGACCATCTGAGGACCGCGCCGGAGGGCGTGCTGCGGGTCAGCGCCGCCGACAAGCTGCACAACGCCCGCGCAATCCTCTCCGATCTCCGCCAGGTGGGCGAGGCCGTCTTCGGCCGCTTCTCCGTGCCGATGGGTGGAACCCTCGCGTACTACTGCCTCCTCGACGACATCTATCGACAGCGTCTCGGCGGCAGCCTCGCCGGCGACCTCCATCAGGTCGTGGAGGAGCTGCTGCACGCCACCGGCTCGGAGCGGTACACGGCGCTCCCCGTGTACATCCCGCTCGGCGTGAGCTGACCGATGGCCGCTGCCCCGGCCCCACCGCCGGGCGCGCTGGTGAGCCCCGACGGGCGGTACTGGTGGGACGGGAACGTCTGGGCGCCGGTGGTGGCCGCCGCGCCCCCGGAACCGCCGCCGCACCAGCCGGGCTTCTGGGAGCGGCACCGGCTGCACGTCGCCGAGAAGCGATACGAGGCGCAGCGGGCCGAATGGCAGGGGCACGTCGACGGGCTCGAGGAGTACCTGCGGCTCATCCGGGGCTTCGCCGGCGACGGCGCCGCCGGGGGACTGGTCCTGAAGCGGGGCGAGACGATCTTCGGCCGCGTCGAGGGTGCGTCCCTGGTCGAGACGCGGGTGCAGGGCGGCCACTGGGCGAGCGCGTCCTCCGGCTTCTCGCTTCCCGTCGGATCGATCGGCGGCCGGTCCATCCGCTACCACGTCGGCAGGAGCCGCGGGCACTACGTCCAGGGGTCGCCGGTGCCGACCGCCATCGACCGGGGAACGATGGCGATCACCTCGCAGCGGGTTGTGTTCGTCGGGGCCCGGCAGACCCGTGAGTGCGCGTTCGCCAAGCTCGTCGGCTACCGCCACGACGGTGGGGAGCTGACCCTCTCGGTGACCAACCGGCAGAACCCCACGACGATCCACTACGGACCGGAGCTCGACGCCTGGTTCGTGGAGCGGTTCGAGCTGGCGCTGGCGCACTTCCGCGGCACCGTCGCGCAGCTGGACTCCCAGGTGGCCGGACTGCTCGTCGAAGCCGCGAGCCATCGACCCGAGCCGCCCGCCGGGGGCGCCGTCTAGGCTCAGCCCCCCGTCGCGGTGACGGTCTGCAGCCCCACCCAGCTGCCGCCGGTGGCGTGGTAGACGGTCCGGGTGTAGATCGCGTTGAAGGCGTTCGCCGACGGCAGGTTGGTGGCATCGGGCGCGCTCGACGCGAAGGCCTTGTTGTGGGCGCCATCGCGAGCAGTACGTCGAGTTCGCGCTGCGGCTCGCCGACAGCTACGTGGTCCTCGACGCCGGCGCCGTGGTCGCCGCGGGAGAGACCGCCGCCCTCGACGAGGCGGAGGTGCGCCGGCTGCTCGCGGCGGTCTCCGCCGGCGGCTGATCAGATGCAGCCGGGGAACACCCGGCAGCCGGGGCCGCCGGCGCATCCCGGGATGTCGGGTCGCTCGAGGGCATCGATCAGCGCGAGCAGGTCGTCGTGCACCCGCGAGAGCAGCTCCGCGGTCGACGGATCGATGCCACTCCCCGCCGACGCCAGCCGGTCGACGTCGTGGAGCACCGCGCGGGTCTCGCTCGACAGCAGCGACACCTGGACCGGATCAACCCCGATCATCGCCACCCACCTCCCAGAACGGCCCCGCGGGCGGGCACCCCTGGCCCGCGCTGCCGTCGCGACGCTCGAGAAGAAGCATGTCGCGCCAGCGACCCCGATGCTCGGCGATGCGCTCGCGCACTCCCACGACACGAAATCCGTGGGCGCGGTGGAGCGCGATGCTGGCGACGTTCTCGGGGAAGATCCCCGCCTGCAGTGTCCAGAGACCGGCGGCGGTGCTGGAGTCGATGGCCGCGGCGAGCAGGGCCGAGCCGATGCCGACGCAGCGCACCCCGGGATGGACGTAGATCGACTCCTCGGCGACGCCCGCGTACACCTCGCGGCAGGAGACCGGGGACAGCGCCACCCAGCCGAGCACCATCCCGGTGCGGCGGTTGACCGCGACGAAACGGTGCTCGGCGAGGTGGGCGGCGTCGAACCGGTCCCATTCCGGCGCGACCGTCTCGAAGCTGGCGTTGTCGGTGTCGAGGCCGGCCTGGTGGATGGCCAGCACCTGCTCGGCATCGCTGTCGCTCATCCGTGCGATCGCCACGTCGGCGAGGTCGGGGGTCCAGCGCGGCAGCGGCGCCGATGGCCACACCACCACCGCCGGCGGTGGAGGCCAGGTCAGCCCGGTGGTGCGAGCCCAGCGTCCCGCCACCACCGCCGCCAGCGAGAGGACCGGCGTTGGCGGCGGCTCGTCGAGCACCTCGACGGTCAGCATCTCTCGGGTCTCCTTCGTGCGGCGGGATGTCACCGCCGGCTCCGACTCGAGGATGCTCCCGCGACCCTCAACGAAGCCTCAACAACCTCGGCCGGGCGTTCAGGCGCCCCGCCGCGGCCGCCTGGGCCTCGTACTCCTTGGCGAGGATGTGGATGTCGACGTCCGACAGCATCCGGACCAGCCGGTGGAGGGTGTTCCGGGTCCAGTGCCCGTCGCCGCGGCCGCGGGTGAGCAGGATCTCGGTGGCCAGGGTCTCGCGCGCGTAGGCGGCGATCGCCGCCGCCGCCGAGCGCCCGTACAGGGTGATGAACTCACCGCCGAGCTGGTGGGTGAGGCTGGCGTACTCGCCGAGCAGCTCCTTCTCCGGCAGCGAGCGCCGGCGGGTGCGCACCGTGACCACCCGCATCGCCGCGTCGAGGCTGTCGGCGAGCCGCGCCGCGCGGCGGATCAGGCTCTCCATGTGCGGCCGCGGCGGCACGCACACCATCACCCGCGAGCGTGCCTCCCAGGGCCGGACGATGTGACGCTCGTGCATGTACTCGAGCAGCTGGCGGTCGGTGTGCTCGGCGATCAGCCGGAAGGTGGCGTCGCGCAGGGCGGCGAGCACCTCAGGCCGGAACTCGCCCTGCAGCGCCCGCGCCGCCTCCGCCGGGGGCACGATCTCGCCGCGGCGCAGCCGCTCGTCGAGGAGGGACGGGGTGACGTCGACCAGCTCGACCTCACCGGCGAGGGCCAGCACCCCGTCGTCGACGCGCGGGCCCGGCGGCATGTCACCGAGGATCGACCCCATCACCCGCGCCATGCTCTGGAGGTCGGCGAGGTGGAGAGTCGCAATCACCGTGATCCCGGCGTCGAGGATGCGCGGCAGCGCCTCGGGACGCGGCCGTCCGTCGACGTCGACGCCGGCGAGGTCGTCGACGAGCGCCACCTCCGGGTTGCGGGCGAGCAGCGCGTCGACGTCGAGGCGGTGGTGCGCTCCCGAACCGCCGGGGCCACCGAGCAGCTCGAGACCGGCGAGCGCCGTCTCCGACTCCGACCGCCCGGCGGTGTCGACCGCGGCGACCACCACGTCGGTGCCGCGCTGGCGGCGCCGCCGCCCCTCCTCGAGCATCGCGCTGGTGGTGCCCACCCCTCGCGCGTAGCCGATGTACACGCGCAGCAGCCCCCGGTCGCGGGCGCGGCTGCGCCCCTGGAGCAGCAGGTCGTCGGGTGTTGGACGCCGGCTCTCGACCCGGCCGTTGCGTGACCGTCCGTGACCGCCCCGGGCGACCACGTGGATGTCGGTGTCGGGCAGCCCGTCGATGAGCCGGTCGACGAGCCCGGCGCGCCAGCGCCCCAGCAGACCCTCGCCACTCGACTCGCCGGCGACGATGTGGCGCACTCCGAGCTCGCGGGCGGCCTGGATCACGGTGCCGGCCAGGTCGGTGGAGACGCGCTCGGCGAAGCCGCAGTGCAGCTGCTCGGCGAGCTGGCGCCACGGCGCCGAGGCGGCGGCGTCGTCGCCGGGGCGCAGCACGGTGAGCACGGTGCAGAGGCCGACGAGACGCCGGGCGATCCGCGCCCCGCGACGGATCAGCGCCTCCGAGCTGGGCCGCCGGGAGATCACCACGAGCACGTCCTGGGGGGGCGGACGCAGCGCGCTCCGGGCGGCGCCGGCGCCCTGCGCCACCAGCCGGAGCGCGATCTCCCGCAGCGCGCCGAGGTTGCCCGGCCGGAAGAAGTTGCGCAGCGCGGTGTCGACCTTGTCGAGCGGATAGATGTTGCCGTGGCGCATCCGCTTGCGGAGCGCGTCGGGGGCGATGTCGACGAACTGGACCTCGTCGGCGCCGTCGAGCACCTGGTCGGGGACGGTCTCGCGGACCGGGATCCCGGTGATGCCCTCGACCACGTCCTTGACGCTCTCGATGTGCTGGACATTCACCGTGGTGATCACGTCGATGCCGGCGTCGCGCAGCCGCTCCACGTCCTGCCAGCGCTTGGGGTGGGGCACCCCCGGGGCGTTGGTGTGGGCGAGCTCGTCGACCAGAGCCACCTGCGGCCGGCGGGCCAGCACCGCGTCGAGGTCCATCTCCTCGAGCGGCGTGCCCCGATAGGTCACCTGCAGGCGCGGGACCACCTCGAGCGGTCCCACGGCCTCGATGGTACGCGGGCGGCCGTAGGTCTCGACGAAGCCGATGACCACGTCCTCGCCCTGCGCCATCCGCTCGCGTCCCTCGCGCAGCATCGCGAAGGTCTTGCCCGACCCGGGAGCGGCGCCGAGGTGGACGCGGAGCGACCCGCGTCGGTCCATGGTGTCCCCGTCTAGCTGCTCGGCATGGCGTCGAGCGCGAGGTTGAGGGCGAGCACGTTGACGTGCGGCGCGCCGAAGATCGCGAGCGACGCGCCGTCGGTGTGCTGGTCCACGAGCGTCCGCACCCTCCCGGCGTCGAGCCCACGGGCCCTGGCGACCCGGTCGACCTGGAGCAGGGCGGCGGCCGGGCTGATGTCCGGGTCGAAGCCGGAGAAGTCGGTGGTGACCAGGTCGATGGGGACGTCGCCGTGCAGCGTGGGATTGGCCTTGCGCACCGCCTCGACGCGCTGCCGGACGGCGTCGATCAGCGCCTGGTTGCTCGGCGCCAGGTTGTCGCCGGCGGAGTTGGCGGCGTTGTAGGGCTTGGTCTTGGTGGGGTCGTTCTCGTCGACGGTCGCCGAGGGACGGCCGTTGAAGTACCTGTCCGAGGTGAAGTTCTGGCCGATGAGCCGGGCGCCGACCACCTTGCTCCCCGAGCTGATCAGGCCGCCGTTGGCCTGGTCGTGGAACAGTCCCTGGGCCAGGCCGGTCATCGCCAGGGGGTAGAGGAGGCCGCCGATCACGGCGATCACCAGGGTGGCGCGGAGCGCCCGCAGCACCTCGGCGGGGAGGGAGGTCTTCATCGTCGCGTCCTCAGGCGAGGTGGATGTTGGTGATCAGGACGTCGACGGCCTTGATGCCGATGAAGGGGATGATCACCCCTCCGACGCCGTAGATCAGCAGGTTGCGGCGCAGCAGCGCGGCGGCGCCGATCGGCCGGTACCTGATGCCCTTCAGCGCCAGCGGGATCAGGGCCACGATGATCAGCGCGTTGAAGATCACCGCCGAGAGGATGGCGCTGTTCGGGCTGTGCAGCCGCATGATGTTGAGCGCGCCGAGCGCGGGCAGGGCGGCGGCGAACATCGCCGGGATGATCGCGAAGTACTTGGCCACGTCGTTGGCGATGCTGAAGGTGGTGAGCGCGCCGCGGGTCATCAGCAGCTGCGTGCCCGTCTCCACGATCTCGATGAGCTTGGTGGGGTTGCTGTCGAGGTCGACGAGGTTGCCCGCCTCCTTGGCCGCCTGGGTGCCGCTGTTCATGGCCACGCCCACGTCGGCCTGGGCGAGCGCGGGGGCGTCGTTGGTGCCGTCGCCGGTCATCGCCACCAGCTTGCCCTCGGCCTGCTCCTTGCGGATCAGCGCGAGCTTGTCCTCGGGGGTGGCCTCGGCGAGGAAGTCGTCGACGCCCGCCTCCGCGGCGATCGCCGCCGCGGTCAGCGGGTTGTCGCCGGTGATCATCACCGTGCGCAGCCCCATCCGGCGCATCTCCGCGAAGCGCTCGCTGATGCCCGGCTTGACGATGTCCTTGAGGTGGATGGTGCCGAGCACCCTGTGGTCCTCGGCGACCACCAGCGGGGTGCCGCCGGAGCGGGCGATGGTCTCCACCTGCTCGCGCACCGCGTCGGGGAGGTGGCCGTTGGGCGTGGTGCCGGTGGTGCACCAGGCGGCGACGCTGTCGGCGGCGCCCTTGCGGATGCTGGTGCCGTTGCGGTCGACGCCGCTCATCCGGGTCACCGCCGAGAAGGCGACGAACGTCCAGGCGGACACGTCCTCCTCCTCGACGCCGATGCGCCGGGCGAGGGCGACGATCGACCGCCCCTCGGGGGTCTCGTCGGGCAGGCTCGCCAGGGTGGCGGCGCGCACCAGCCGGCTCATCGTCACCCGCGGCGCGGGCACGAACTCCGAGGCCTGGCGGTTGCCGAGGGTGATGGTGCCGGTCTTGTCGAGGAGCAGGGTGTCGACGTCGCCCGCGGCCTCGACGGCGCGGCCCGACATCGCCAGCACGTTGCGCTGCAGCAGCCGGTCGATGCCGGCGATGCCGATCGCCGAGAGCAGGGCGCCGATCGTGGTCGGGATGAGGCAGACCAGCAGCGCGATCAGCACGGTGACGCTCACCGACGTGCCCGCGTACACCGCGAAGGGCTGGAGCGTGACCACGGCGAAGACGAAGATGATCGTCAGCCCGGCGAGAAGGATGTTGAGGGCGATCTCGTTCGGCGTCTTCTGCCGGCTGGCGCTCTCGACCAGGCCGATGATCCGGTCGATGAAGGTCTCGCCGGGGTTCTGGGTGATCTCGATGACGATGCGGTCGGAGAGCACCCGGGTGCCGCCGGTCACCGAGCTGCGGTCGCCGCCCGCCTCGCGGATGACCGGCGCCGACTCGCCGGTGATCGCCGACTCGTCCACCGAGGCGATGCCCTCGATGATGGTGCCGTCGCTGGGGATGATGCTCCCCACCTCGCAGACGACGATGTCGCCGCGGCGCAGCTCGGGCGCCGGCACGGGCTCCTCCTTCCCGCCCCGGCCACCCGAGAGCCGCCGGGCGACGGTGTCGCTGCGGGTGCGGCGCAGGGTGGCCGCCTGGGCCTTGCCGCGGCCCTCGGCCACCGCCTCGGCGAAGTTGGCGAAGAGCACCGTGAACCACAGCCAGAGGCACACCTGGCCGACGAAGCCGATGTCCTCGTTCCGGTTGAAGATCCCGGTGACGAACGCGTACGTGGTCATCACCGCGCCGATCTCGACGATGAACATCACCGGGTTGCGCGCCTGGGAGCGCGGATCGAGCTTCTTGAACGACTCGCCGATCGCGGGCACCACGATGGCGGGGTCGAAGAGGCTGCTCCTGGGCTGCCGTCTGGGCTCGCGAGGGCCCGGGTCCGTTGCGGACACGGCCATGATCTCCATCCCTCTCTCAGTGGGCCAGCTGGCCCGCATGCAGCTGCAGGTGCTCGAGGATCGGTCCCAGCGCCAGCGCCGGGAAGAAGGTGAGCGCGCCGACGATGAGGATCACCCCGATGAGCAGCCCGGTGAACAGCGGCGTGTCGGTGGGGAAGGTCCCCGCGCTCGCGGGCACGACCTTCTTCCTGACCATCGAGCCGGCGAGGGCGAGCAGCGGGATCAGGAAGATGAAACGCCCGATCCACATCGCCGCCGACAGCGTGGTGTTGTAGTACAGGGTGTTGCCGCTCAGCCCGGCGAAGGCGCTGCCGTTGTTGCCGGTGGTCGAGCTGAAGGCGTAGAGGATCTCGGAGAAACCGTGCGGCCCCGGGTTGAGCGGCCCCGCCTGCCCGCGTGAGGCGAGAACCGAGACCGCGGTGAAGCCGAGGATGGAGGCGGGCAGGGCGAGGATGCCGAGGGCGGCGAGCTTGACCTCGCGCGACTCGATCTTCTTGCCCAGGTACTCGGGCGTTCGTCCCACCATCAGCCCGGCGATGAAGACCGCGAGGATGGCGAAGACGAGCATGCCGTAGAGGCCGGAGCCGACGCCGCCCGGGGTGATCTCACCGAGCTGGATGAGCACCATCGGCACCAGGCCGCCGAGCGGGGTCCAGCTGTCGTGCGCGGAGTCGACCGAGCCGGTGCTGGTGCCGGTCGTCGCCGCCCCGTACTGGGCGGACTGGATGGCGCCGAAGCGGACCGACTTGCCCTCCATGTTGCCGCCCGTCTGCTGCGCCGTGGAGGTCCAGGTCGCGCCTGCGCGCGCCAGGGCCGGGTTGCCCGCCTGCTCCTGGTAGGCGGCGAACGCGGCGCCGCTGACGAGCACGATCGCCATCGCGGCGAAGATCGCGATGCCCTGCTTGACGTTCCGGGCGAAGCGGCCGAAGGTGAACGCCAGGCCGAAGGGGATGCAGAGCACGAGCAGGATCTGGAACGCGTTGGTGAACCCGGTGGGGTTCTCGTAGGGGTGGGCGGAGTTGGCGTTGAAGAAGCCGCCGCCGTTGGTGCCGAGGTCCTTGATCGCCTCCATCGAGGCCACCGGGCCCTGGGCGATGGTCTGGGTGGCCCCCTCGAGGGTGTGCACCACCGTGGAGGCGTTGAAGTTCTGGATCGCGCCCTGGGAGACGAGGACGAGGGTGGCGACCACCGCGATCGGCAGCAGGATGTACAGCGTGGCCCGGGTGATGTCGACGTAGAAGCTGCCGATCGTCCTCCCGCTGCGCCGCACCAGCCCGCGCACCAGGGCGATGGCGAGCGCGATGCCGGTGGCCGCGGAGAGGAACTGGTGGAAGGCCAGGGCGAGCATCTGCGACAGGTAGCTCATCGTCTGCTCGCCGGTGTAGTTCTGCCAGTTGGTGTTGGTGGTGAAGCTGATCGCGGTGTTCAGCGAGAGATCGGCCGGCACCGCCGGGAGGTGGTTGGGGTTGAGCTGGG
>DASXNK010000072.1 GCA_036495095.1 Candidatus Dormiibacterota bacterium
TCCTCCTCGTCGGCGGACAGGTAGATGATGTCGTCGCTCACCCAGGGCTGGATCACCACCTCGACCAGCCCCGCGGTCTGCAGCCGCTTCACCGCGGCCTCGTCGAGCACGTCGCCGGCGGAGACGCCCGCCGGCGGGTAGTCCCTGGCGGCGGTGCGACTGAAGAGGATGTGGGCGTCCCTGGCGACGTCGACCTCGCGGTACACCTTGCGGAAGGGGGTCTCGATGAACCCGAACTCGTTGACCCGGGCGTAGGTGGCCAGCGAGCCGATCAGGCCGATGTTCGGACCCTCGGGGGTCTCGATCGGGCAGATCCGTCCGTAGTGGCTGTGGTGGACGTCGCGGACGTCGAAGCCGGCGCGCTCACGGCTCAGGCCGCCGGGGCCGAGCGCGGAGAGCCGCCGCTTGTGGGTCAGCTCGGCGAGCGGGTTGGTCTGGTCCATGAACTGCGACAGCTGGCTGGAGCCGAAGAACTCCTTGATCGCCGCCACCACCGGGCGCGCGTTGATCAGGCTCGCCGCGGTCACCGTGGCCGCGTCGCAGATGGTCATCCGCTCCTTGATGATCCGCTCCATGCGGATCAGGCCCATCCGGAACTGGTTCTGGAGCAGCTCGCCGACGGCGCGCACCCGGCGGTTGCCGAGATGGTCGATGTCGTCGGCCTCGCCGATGCCGTTGTCGAGGCGGATGAGCTTGGAGATGATGGAGATGAAGTCCTCGTTCTCGAGGACGCGCTTCTCCTTGTTCAGCGCGCGCTGCCGGGCCTCGTCCTCGGGGATGCCGAGGTTCTTGTCCAGCTTGAAGCGGCCGACCTTGCCGAGGTCGAAGCGGCGCGGGTTGAAGAAGAGCGAGGTGAGCAGGTTGAGCGCGTTCTCCACCGTGGGCGGGTCGCCCGGGCGGATCTTCTTGTAGAGCTCGACCAGGGCCTCGTCGCGCGAGCTGCTGACGTCCTTGTCCAGGGTGCTGTCGACGTAGCGGTGCTCGTTGTCGGTGTCGACATCCTCGAACAGGCGGCGGATGTCCTCGTTGCTGGTGTAGCCGAGGGCGCGCACCAGGGTGGTGACCGGCACCTTGCGCTTGCGATCGATCTTGACCGTGAGGATGTCCTTGCTCGAGGTCTCGATCTCCAGCCACGCGCCCCGGTTGGGGATGAGCTTGGCCGCGTAGAGGCGGCGGCCGGTGACCCGGTCGTCGCTGGCGGTGAAGTACACGCCCGGCGACCGCACCAGCTGCGAGACCACCACCCGCTCGGTGCCGTTGACGATGAAGGTGCCTTCCCGAGTCATGGTCGGGAAGTCGCCCATGAACACCTCGGCCTCCTTGATCTCGCCGGCGTTCTCGCCGGTCTTGATGTAGAGCCGGGTGTTGATGCGCAGCGGGACGCTGAAGGTCATGTCCCGCTGGCGGCACTCCTCCTCGTCGAACTTCGGATCACCGAACTCGTAGTCGAGGAAGCGCAGCTCGTAGTTCTTCCCGGTGTAGTCCGTGATCGGATTGATCTCGTCGAAGAGCTCGCGCAGACCCTCCCTCTTGAACCACTCGAAGGAGTCCAGCTGCGTCTGAATCAGGTTTCCGACCTCGAGCTTGTCGGCGATCTGTCCATAATTGACACGGCTGGAGCGGGCAGCGGTGCTCAGAACCATATGCTAGAGTTCCCCGAGAGGCGAAGGAGCCGGCTGGGAGTTGCGCGGCGGGCACAATCGCGTATCATACTACGTTCCCCGCCAGCCCTGCTTGGTCGCCCGTGCAGGCGCCAGACCGAGGGGTCAGGACCGGATGTCCTGGTGGCGGGACCGGGATGGTAACCGGCGGACGGTCATCCCAAACATGACCGCCCGCCGCCGCTGAACGAAGCCAGCTCAGCGGACCTCCACCGAGGCTCCAGCCTCCTTGAGCTTGGCCTCCACCTGGGCCGCCTCCTCCTTGGAGACGCCCTCGCGGACCGGCTTCGGAGCGCTGTCGACCAGGTCCTTGGCCTCCTTGAGGCCGAGGCCGGTGATCTCGCGGACCGCCTTGATCACGTTGATCTTGGCGTCGCCGGGGCCGGTGAGGACAACGCTGAACTCGGTCTGCTCCTCGGGCTCGGCGGCCTCGGCACCGCTCCCGCCGGCGGGAGCGGCGGCGGCGGCGACCGGCGCCGCGGCCTTGATGCCGAGCTTCTCCTCCATCAGCTTCACGGCATTGACGACGTCGAGGACGCTCCACTCCTGGAGGGCGTCGACGAACTCCTCGGGGGAAATCTTGGTGGCCATTCATGCCTCCGGCACCGGCCGCCGGAGGCGGCCGGGTGGTGGGGCCCTCGGCCCCGGTTCTTCTCGGGTTCCGCCGCTGCGCGGCGGCGCGGCTACGCCGCGGCGGCTTCCAGCTTTTCGCGGTAGGCGTCGAGCGTGGCGGCGAAGTTGCTGAGGATGGACTGCAGCGCACCCGCAAGGTGGGTGAGCGGGGACTGGATGGTGCCGGCGAGCATGCTGAGGAGCACCTCGCGCGGGGGCAGCTCGGAGAGCTGGCGGACGCCGTCGGCGTCGATGACCCGGCCCTCGACGAGCCCGGCCACCACCGGCAGGCGGCGGTTCTGACGGAAGTAGTCGGTGAGGATCTTGGCCGGCCGGGCGAGGTCGCCGTAGCCCAGCGCCAGGCCCACCGGCCCGACCAGGACCGCGGAGAACTGGCCCACCCCCGCGGCGTCGGCGGCGCGCCGGGCCAGGGTGTTCTTCACCACCACGTACTCGATCTGGTCGGCGCGGAGCCGGCCGCGCAGCTCGGAGAGCTGGGCGACGGTGAGACCCCGGTAGTCGGTGACGATCGCCGAGGTGGCCCGGCTCAGCTGATGGGTCAGCCTCTCGACCAGCTCGACCTTGTGGGGACCGGCGCGCACCGGTGCGTCGGCCTCCGTGCTCACCGCGTTCATTCCGTGCCCTCCAGTGCCGCGCCGTCCGGCCCATGAGGGGCCGGACACGCGGTCCCCACCGGGGGCGCGGGTCCCGACCATCCTCGCCTGCGCTGGGGATTGAGCTCCGGAGGGGGAGCGCCAGCGGTCTGGGGCAAGAAGGACGCACGAGGCGCCGTGTCGTTCGTTACCGGGCGGTGAGCATAGCAGCAGGCGGCGCCGGCCGGCGCTGCGAGACTCGGGGCATGGGATCAGCGCTGGCACGGCTGTCGGAGATGGTGCGCGACCGGCTCGGCGGCGTCGGGCTCGGCCTGCGGGTGGTCAAGACCGGCCTCGCATGCGCACTCGCCTGGCTGCTCGCCGAGCGGCTGCTCGCCGACACGCTGCCGGTGCTCGCCCCGCTGGCGGCGCTGCTCACCATGCAGGTGACCGTCTACCGCTCCGTGACGGTGGGCCTGCAGCGGGCCGCGGCGGTGATGGCCGGTGTGCTGCTGGCGCTGCTCGCCGCCCGCGTGCTCGGCCTCCACGCCTGGAGCGTCGGGCTGGTGATCACCGCGGCGCTGGTGGTCGGGCAGGCGCTGCGGCTCGGGCAGCAGTCGGTGCAGGTGCCGGTGAGCGCCCTGCTGGTCCTCGCCCTCAGCGGCCCGTCGAACCTCTACGCGCGCGACCGCATCCTCGAGACCCTGCTCGGCGGCGCGGTGGCGGTGGTGGTCAACCTCGTGGTGGTCCCGCCGCTGTTCACCCGCTCGGCCGACCGGCGCCTCGCCGGCCTCGCCGAGGCGATCGCCGGCCTGCTCGATGACATGGCCTCGGGTCTCACCGAGGGCTGGGACCCCGCCCACGCCCACGACTGGCTGCACCGCGCCCGGCGGCTCCACGACCCCCTCGACGAGAGCCGGGCCGCGATCACCCAGGCCGAGGAGAGCGTGCGCTACAACCCCCGCCGCCCCGGCGGCGGCCAGACCTCCACCCACCGGGCGTCGCTGACAGCGCTCGAGCACGCCGCGTTCCAGGTTCGCGGCATCGCCCGCGCCCTCGCCGACCTGTCCGCCTCCGACCCCGAGGCCGCGAGCCGCCTCAGCCCCCGCTTCGGCGAGTTGCTCGGCGCGGTCGCGACGGCGATGCGCGCCGCTGCGGAGACCCTGGGCGGCCACCCGCAGGGGGTGGACCGGCTGCGCGCCGCGCTCGCCACCGCCCGCGACCGCCTCGCCGAGGCGGAGGTGGCCCTCCACGCCGGCGCCGGCGCCGAGTCGCCGCTGTGGCACATCCACGGCTCCCTGCTCGCCGACGCCACCCGCCTGCTCCGCGAGATCGACCCCGACACCGGCCCCCATCACGAGGCGTTCACCCGCCCTCAGCACACCGCCCGTGGATGAACGCTCTCAGCAACCCCGAGCCCAGGATCGACGGGGTGTCGCGACCCGCAGCGGGGGGACGGGAGCCTATCCCACGGTGAGCCGCGCGGCCTGCTGCGCGTCGACCTTGACCCCCGGGCCCATCGTC
>DASXNK010000073.1 GCA_036495095.1 Candidatus Dormiibacterota bacterium
GTCGAGGTGGACGGAGCTCTCGCCGGAGCGCTGGAGCTCGCGCCAGATCGCCTGCGACACGACGTCCCGCGGGGCCAGCTCGCCGCGCGGGTCGGCGTCGAGCAGGAAGCGCTCGCCGCGGCCGTTGACCACCCGCGCTCCCTCGCCGCGCACCGCCTCGCTGATGAGGAAGCGGGGGGCGCCATCGAGCGCCAGCGCGGTGGGGTGGAACTGGACGAACTCCATGCTGGCGCACTCGGCGCCGGCGTCGTGGGCGAGGGCGATGCCGTCGCCGGTGGCGGGCGCCGGGTTGGTGGTGTGCCGCCAGAGCCGGCCGGCGCCGCCGCTGGCGAGCACCACCGCGCCGGCGAGCAGCCGGCGGACGGCCCCGGTGTCGCCGTCGCAGACCTCGACGCCGATGCAGCGGCCGCGGCCGTCGGTGAGCAGCCGGGTGACCAGGTGGCGCTCGAGCAGGCGGGCGCCGGTGGCCCGCAGCCGGCGGATCAGGCTCGACTCGATCTCGAGGCCGGTGGCGTCGCCCCGGGCGTGGAGGATGCGGGACCGGGTGTGGGCCGCCTCACGCCCGAGCAGCAGGGCGCCGTCCTGGGTGTCGAAGCTCACCCCCCACTCGACCAGGTCGCGGACCCGGCGCGGCCCCTCCTCGACGAGGACGCGGACCGCGGCCTCGTCGCAGAGCCCGCGACCGGCGGCGAGGGTGTCGGCGAGGTGGAGCTCGGGGGTGTCGTCGCCGGCCACGGCGGCGGCGATGCCCCCCTGGGCCCACCGGCTGCAGCCGTCGTCGAGCGCCGCCTTGGTGACCACCGTGACCCGGGCCCGGCCGGCGGCGACCAGCGCCGCCACCAGGCCCGCGATGCCGCTGCCGATGACGACCAGGTCCGCTGCGTCGCCCGGGGTCTCCGTCGAGCTCGGTGGGTTCAGAGCACGCTCGCCTTCACTCGAACCCGGTTGGAGGCGTCGACCTGCACCACCCGGGGGGTGTGCGCGGCCAGCTCGGCCTCGTCGTACTGGGCGTAGGTGATCAGGATCACGGTGTCGCCGGGGTCGCCGATGTGGGCCATGGCGCCGTTGAGGGCGACCTCCCCGGGGGCCCCCTCGATCGCGTACGTGACCGCGCGGGAGCCGTTGGTGACGTTGACGATGTGCAGCTGCTCACCGACCACGATGTCGGCGAGCCGCATCAGCTCGCTGTCGATGCTGCAGGAGCCCTCGTAGTGCAGATCCGCCCGCGTCACGGTGGCGCGGTGGATCTTCGACTTCATGACGGTACGCTGCACGGGCGGCTCCTACCGGCGGGGGCGACCTCTGGGCGAACCGGCGAGGTGGCGCCGCCGACGAAGGCAGTCGTTGGCGCGTCCGCCGCTCCCAGGCAGAGAGTGTCGATCAGCCGGGTCGCGCCTATTCTAGCAGCGACCAGGATTCGGGCCCGGCCGCCAACCTGCTCAACCGGCTCGAAGCTGCCCTCGTCGACGACCGCGATGTACTCCACGACGAGGTCCGGTGAGGCGCCGGCAACCGCGGCGGCGGCGGCGGCCAGGGCCGGCCCGCTGCGCTCCCCCGCGGCGAACCGTCGGGCGGCGGCCGCCAGCCCCCTGGGGATGGCCAGGGCCTGGGCCCGCTCGGCGGCGGAGAGGTGGACGTTGCGGCTGCTCAGGGCCAGGCCGTCGGCGTCGCGGACGGTGGGACAGACGACGATCTCGGTCCCGGTGTCGAGGTCCTCGGCGAGGCGGCGCACCACGGCGCACTGCTGGGCGTCCTTCTCGCCGAAGTAGGCGCGGTCGGCCCGGGCGGCGATCAGCAGCTTGGCCACGACCAGCGCCACCCCGTCGAAATGGCCCGGCCGGAAGGCCCCCTCCAGAGTGGAGGTGACCGCCCCGCCGACCTGCACCCCGGTGGCGAACCCGGCGCCGTACATGGCGGCCGCGTCCGGGACGAACGCGGCGTGCGCCCCCTCGGCGGCGAGCATGGCGAGGTCGGCGCGGAGCGTCCGCGGGTAGCGGGCGAGGTCGTCGCCGGAGGTGAACTGCGCCGGGTTGACGAAGATGCTGACCACCACCCGGTCGCACTCGTCTCCGGCCCGGGCGATCAGGCTGCGGTGGCCGGCGTGGAGGGCGCCCATCGTGGGCACCAGGGCGACGCTGAGGCCGGCGGCCCGCCAGCGCTCCGACTGGAGGCGGAGCGCCCCGGGGGTGGCGAGGACCCGCGGCGCGTCGGCGAGATCGTGCATGGCGTCTCTCAGTGGTAGCTGTGGGCGTCGTCGGGGAAGGCCCCCGAGGCGACGTCGGCGGCGAAGGCGGTGAGCGCGTCGACGGCCTGAGCGCCGAGGTTGGCGTAGGCGCGGACGAACTTGGGCATCGGGTCCTGGGTGAGGCCGAGCAGATCGTGGACGACCAGAACCTGGGCGTCGCAGTCGGGGCCGGCGCCGATCCCGATCGTGGGGATGCGCAGCGTCGCGGTCACCTCGGCGCCCAGGTCCCGCGGCACCCCCTCGAGGACGAGCGAGAAGGCGCCCGCCTCCTGAAGGGCGATGGCATCGTCGAGGATGCGCCGGCGGTCGTCGCCGCTGCGGCCCTGGACCCGCATCCCGCCGAGGGAGTTGACGAACTGCGGGGTGAGCCCGAGGTGGCCCATCACCGGGATCCCGCGCTCGACCAGGTGGGCGGCGAGCGCCACCACGCGGCCGCCCCCCTCCACCTTCACCGCGTTCATCCCCGCCTTGAGGAAGGCGGCGGCGTTGTGCACCGCCTCGGCGTCGGAGGCGTGGTAGGCGCCGAAGGGCATGTCGCCCACCAGCAGCCGCGCCGGGGCGCCCCGGGCGACGGCGCGGGCGTGATGGAGCATCTCCTCCATGGTCACCGGCAGGGTGCTCGAGTAGCCGAGCATCAGACCGCCGAGCGAGTCGCCGACCAGCAGGACGGGGATGCCGGCGGCGTCGAGGATGCGCGCCGTGGTGTAGTCGTACGCGGTGACGACGGCGAACCGCCGGCCCTCGCGCTTGCAGGTCTGGAGGTCGTGGACGGTGACCGGGCGGCCGCCGGCGGCCACCTCAGGCCGGCGCCGAGACGGGGGCGAGCCCGGCGAGGCCGGCGTGCACCCGCCGGGCCCTGCCCGCCCGGCGGCGCCCTCCCGACGGTGAGCCGGCCGCGGCCAGCACCGCCGCGACCTCCTCCCGACCGGTGCCGCCGGCGGTGCGCAGGGTCTCGCTGGCGAGGTCGCGGTAGAGCCGCCGGGTGGCGGGGTCGCGGCGCAGCGCCTCGAGGTGACGGTCGACGGTGGCTGCGTCGTTGCGCACCACCGGGCCGGTGAGCGCCGAGCGCACCCCCAGCCGGCGGACGTTGCGCGCCGCCCCCTCGAGCAGGCTGGCCAGCGCCTCGCCGGCGATGTCGGCGTCCACGCCGGCGCTCTCCAGCAGCGCGGCGGCCCGGGCCAGCAGCGCCAGCGGGGCGTTGCCGGCGAGCACCGCGGCGGCGTGATAGAGAACGCGCCCGCCCGCGGGGACCGCGAAGGGGATGCCGCCGAGGTCGCCGACCAGCCGCTCCAGCACCGGCCGCAGCCGCTCGTCGGCCTCGATCGCGAAGTAGCTGCCCCTGAGCGCGCCGGCGGCGTCGCCCCCGGTCAGCGACTGCAGCGGGTGCACGCTGCCCACCGCCCCGGCGGCGTGGCGGGCGGCGGCGAGGACGGCGGCGGGGTGGGCGCCGCTGCAGTGCACCAGGCCGCGGCCCCCGAGCGAGGCGCCGCTGGCCGCGATCGTCGCCGCCACCCGGGTGATCTCGGAGTCGGGGACGGTGAGCAGGATGAGGTCGGCGTGGCGGGTGGCCGCCACCGCGGAATCGACCACCCGGGCGCCGACCCGCGCGGCGAGGGCGTGGGCGTGCTCGGGGGTGCGGCTGGTCACCGCGGTGATCGCGTACCCGGCCCGGTGGGCGGCGAGGGCGAGGGCGGAGCCGCAGCGGCCGGCGCCGACCACCGCGATCCGCGGGCGTACCGGGGGCGACCCGGCGGCGGGGCGCACGGCGTCCACGATTGCGGTGGGGACCCGGTCCCGCACGGGGGCGCGTCTCACGTCTCGGTCACCTCGTGATCCAAGCGTCGCGGTGCGCCTCCGCCCGGGTGGGGAGGGTGACGGCGGCCGTCCGGAGCTCCTCGCGGCGCCACCGGGCGTCCACGGGAGAGGGCGGTCGCCACCTCCTCGACACGAGGTGTGCGCGCCCAGATGGTACCGCTAGTGGCCCGGCGCGCTCATTCCGTCACCGACTCCGAGGGGTCCGCCGCGCGGCCGCGGCGGCCGGGTCACATCCCGGCGGCGGCGGTCGGGGCCGAGTCGACCCGGTGGAGCAGATCGGCCTGCTCGATGATCCGGTCCATCTCCATCGCGTCCATCGTCTCGATCTCGACCAGCCGGGCGGCGAGGGCGCGGAGCACGTGCTCGCGCTCGCGGAGCACCTGCTTGGCGAGCATGAAGGCGCTGTCGACGAGGTGGTGGATCTCCTGGTCGATCTCGCTGGCGACCTCCTCGGAGTAGTTGCGCTGCTCGCCGAGGTCGCGACCGAGGAAGACCAGCTCCTCCTTGGTGCCGAAGGCGAGCGGGCCGAGCTTGTCGCTCATGCCCCACTCGGTGACCATCTTGCGAGCCAGCGAGGTGGCCTTGCGGATGTCGTCCTGGGCACCGGTGGTGATGTTCTTCTCGCCGAGGATCAGCTCCTCCGCGCAGCGGCCGCCGAGGATGCCGGCGAGCTGATCGGCCAGCTCGGCCTTGCTCACCAGGTACTTGTCCTCCTGGGGCAGGCTCAGCGTCCAGCCCAGCGCCATGCCGCGGCTCACGATGCTGATCTTGTGGACCGGGTCGGTGTGCGGCAGCGTCCGCATCACCAGCGCGTGGCCCATCTCGTGGAAGGCGATGGTCGTCTTCTCCTTCTCGGAGATCATCCGGCTCTTCCGCTCCGGGCCGGCGATGACCCGGGCGATCGCCTCCTCGAGGTCCTTCATGGTGATCAGCTTCCGGTTGTTCCGCGCCGCCAGGATCGCCGCCTCGTTGATGAGGTTCGACAGGTCGGCGCCGGAGAAGCCGGGGGTCTGCTTGGCGAGCACCTCGAGCAGCACCGACGAGTCCAGCGGCTTGTTGCGCGCATGCACCTCGAGAATGGCGCGGCGGCCGCGGATGTCGGGGCGGTCGAGGGTGACGTGCCGGTCGAAGCGGCCCGGACGGAGCAGGGCGGGGTCGAGCACGTCGGGCCGGTTGGTGGCCGCGATGACGATGACGTGGGTGCTGGTCTCGAAGCCGTCCATCTCGACGAGCAGCTGGTTCAGGGTCTGCTCGCGCTCGTCGTGGCCGCCGCCGAGGCCGGCGCCGCGCTGGCGGCCGACGGCGTCGATCTCGTCCACGAAGACGATGCAGGGGCTGTTCTTCTTGGCCTGGTCGAAGAGGTCGCGGACGCGGCTGGCGCCGACGCCGACGAACATCTCCACGAACTCGGAGCCGCTGATGCTGAAGAAGGGGACGCCGGCCTCGCCGGCCACCGCCTTGCTCAGCAGCGTCTTGCCGGTGCCGGGAGGGCCGACCAGGAGCACGCCCTTGGGGATGCGCGCGCCGACCGCGGTGAACTTGTCCGGGTACTTCAAAAACTCGACGATCTCGGTGAGCTCGATCTTCGCCTCCTCGACGCCGGCGACGTCGTTGAAGGTGATCTGCGGCTTGTCACCGGCCAGCAGACGGGCACGGCTGCGCCCGAAGGAGAGGGCCTGGTTGTTCCCGCTCTGGGTCTGTCGGAGCATGTACCACATGAACCCGCCGATCACGACGAGCAGGAAGAGGTTAGGAAGGATGATGCTCCACAACAGATTGCCCCCGCTGGGTGGGTCGGCTTTGTAATTGGTGTAGCCGTGGTTGCCGAAGTATCCCGCGATGTCCGAGTTCTGGGGAGTCGCGGTGTGGATCTTCTCGTTGTTGGCGGTGTACCAGGTGACGCTCTGGCCGTCGCCGTCGATGATCGTCTGGTGGTTCTTGTCGGTCGAGATGGTGGTGCCGGGTTCGCAGCCGGTCGCGCCGCCGCTCGGCTGTGCGCACAGGACCGCCCGCTGGAGCTCGCCGAGAGTGCGGTCGGCGGGGCTGGTGCTCGGGAAGCTCCGGTAGGCCAGGACGGCCACCATGATGATCGCGGTGACGAGGAGGAAGTAGACGAGAGGACGCCTCTGGCCAGTCATGGGGGGCAGTCTAGCATGGGGTCGGAAACCGCCCGATGGGCACGATGCGGCTCCGTGGTGGGTCCGTCACCGGCGCGTTCCTCACTTCGGGTGAGGTCCCCTTCGACGAGAACGCGGCGCTGGCCCTCGGCGAGGGCGACCAGCCTCCGCCGCGCCGCGGGGAACACCTCCTCGAGAGCCGGGATGAGCTCCTCACGCACCCTGGTGCGCAGGAACCGGGGATCCCGGTTCGATGGATCGTCGAGGGGGTCGAGGCCGAGCGCGGCGCAGTAGGCGACGGTGTCCCGCCGCCAGAGCCGGAGCAGCGGCCGGACCAGCGGCCCGGTCCGCGGCGCCATCCCGGTCAGGGCGCGCGGGGTGGCCCCGCTCAGCGCCCGCATCAGCACGGTCTCGGCCTGGTCGTCGGCGGTGTGCCCGAGGGCGACGGCGCCCGCCCCGCGCTCGACCGCGAGCCCGCGGAGGGCGGCGTGCCGGGCCCGGCGGGCGGCGTCCTGGAGCGAGCCCCCCGGCTCCACCATCACCCGCAGCCGGGCGAAGTCGAGGCCGCGTCGCCCGGCGGCCACGGCGACGGCGTCCGCCTCCGCCGCCGACCCCTCGCGCAGCCCGTGGTCGACGTGGGCGACGACCAGGTGCAGCCGCCGGGGCGGGGCGAGGCGGGCGAGGCCGTCGAGGAGCGTCAGCGAGTCGGGCCCGCCGCTGCAGGCCACCAGCACCGTCTCCCCCGGCTCGATCAGCCGCTCGCGGTCGAGCGCCCGGGCGAGCTCGCGCCGCACCCTCGCGACCGCCGGGACGCGCTCCGGCCCGCTGAGCCGCGAGGCGGTACCTGGAGTCGAACCAGGGACATAGCGGGTATGAGCCGCCTGCTCTGCCAACTGAGCTATACCGCCCGGGAGAGTCCGCCGGCGCGCGGCGCGCGGCCGTGGCGGAGGGAGTGGTTGCGGCGGTTGGATTCGAACCAACGACCTTCGGGTTATGAGCCCGACGAGCTGCCACTGCTCCACGCCGCCCACGCAGTTTACCCGACGCGGCTTTTGCCGCGTCGGGCTGCCGGGGCGGCGTGGAGCTCTCCCGCGGGGGGGCCGGCCATGGTCTCCGGGATCCGCCGCGTCAGCGGCGCGGGACCGTGAACTGCATCGGTGTGGGGCCGGGGGACGGCGCCGCGGCGGCGGCGGGGGCCGCGGGGGCCGCGGCGGTCGCGGCGGGGGCGGGGGGTGCGCCGGCAGGACGGGGGGTGGGACTCGGGACGCCGGGGAGGGGGCCCGGGTCGACGCCGCCCTCGGCGGGGACCCTGGCGCCGGGGGTGGCGATCACGAAGAGGCGGTCGCCGGGACGGATGTAGCCGAGGCGGCGCGCCTCCTCCTCGAGCCAGCCGCTCGAGCTCGCCGACGCCAGCTCCCGCCGGCGCAGGTCGACCTGCTGGCGGAGGGCGGTGTTCTCCTTCTGGAGGGTGCGCACCCGTCCGTCCAGAGCGTGTCCCGCGGTGGTGGCCGCGTACACCGCGTAGGTCACCCACGTCCCGGCAACGGCGACACCGACGGCGAGCAGACGTCGCCGGGTGAGGGTGCGGCGGGAACGCGGAAGGATTGCGACGGCCCTCTGAGACGTTGGCGGGATCGGCCGTGACGCGCAGAGTATACCGGCGCTGTCGCATTACCGGGCGATGGTCAGTTTGTCCCGGGGGAGGCTCCGCCTCCCTGTCCCGTCGCGGGAGGCTGTTCGCGCGCCTGTGTGTCGTGGTGCGCCACCTAGCCGCTCTCGCCGCTCTCCTGCCAGCGCCGCTCCCACTCCTCGGGCTCGACGCTGTAGAGCGACCGGCCCTCCTCGCGGGCCCGGGCCTCCAGGGCGCGGAAGCGGTCGGCGAAACGGTCGGCGCGCTGGCGCAGGGCGTCCTCCGGGTTGACGCGCAGCCGGCGGGCCACCGCGACCGCCGCCCAGAGCAGCTCGCCGACGGCGGCCTCGAGGGCGGCCGGGGCCGGGGGCGGCGGGGGGGCGTGGCCGCCGGGCACGGGCGGCGGGGCGGGCGAGGGGGTGGCCCCGTCGACGGCCCAGTCCTCGCCCTGCCGCGGCGGGGGCGCGGCGGCGGCGGCGGTCTCGACCTCGAGCCCGGCGACCGCCTCGAGCAGGCCGGCGAGGGCGCCGGCGACCTCGGGGGTCTCGTCGAAGCCGAGCCTGGCGGGGCGCTTCTGAACGCCGAGGGCGTAGGCGAGCGCGGGAAGGGTGATCGGCACCCCCTCGAGAACCGAGAGCCGCTCCCCCTTCTCCGCCGCCTTCAGCCTCTCCCAGTTCACGACCACCTCGGCGGCGCCGGCCACCTCGGTGGTGCCGAAGACGTGGGGATGGCGGTGGACCATCTTCTGCCGGGTCACCTCGGCGACCTCGCCGATGTCGAATCCGCCGGGCGACTCCTGGGCGATGGCGCAGTGCATGAACACCTGGAGGAGGATGTCGCCGAGCTCCTCGCGCAGCTGCGCCGGCTTGCCGCCCTCGATCGCCTCCAGCGCCTCGTAGGTCTCCTCGAGGAGGTAGGGGCGCAGGGTGCGGTGGGTCTGCTCGCGGTCCCAGGGGCAGCCCCCGGGGGCGCGCAGCCGCTCCACCACCTCGCCGAGCGCCCGGACCGACTCCGCCGCCTCGTCCCTCACGGGTCACTCCTTCTATGTCGGGGGGGCTGCGTCCCCCCGTCCACTCGCGGGGAGCGCTGCGCGCTCCTCGCGAGTACCCCCCTCGCCGGCCTCGCCGGCGACGCTCGCGCTGCTCGCTCCTCGGCCAACCGGTCCTGTGTCCCCATCTTCTCCGCCCGCCTACGAGGCGGCCCGCTGGCGGATGCGCTCGAGCCGGCCCAGCTCGCGCAGGGCGCGGACCAGCACATCCTCCCATCCGGCCTCACCCGGACGCCGCGTCGTGGGCACCCGCAGCCGGGTGGGCCCGGCGGTGACGCCGCGGAACTGGGCGGCGACGGCGGGCAGGTCGAGGCCGTGACCGGTGGGGAGGCGCACCACCACCGCCTCGCCGTCCCGCTCCACGCCGAGCGCGCCGGCGGCAGCGGCGAGGAGGCGCACCCGCAGGGTGAGGAGCAGCGCCTGGGCGGGGGCGGGCGGCGGCCCGAAGCGGTCGGCGAGCCCACGCCCGCGGGTCTCGAGCTCCATCTCGGTGGCGGCGGCGGCGAGGTCCTGGTAGCAGCGCAGCCGCAACCGCTCGTCGCTGACGTAGCTCGGCGGCAGGTGTGCGGCGAGCGGCAGCGAGACCGTGACCTGGGCGGGCGACTCGACCACCGGCTTCCCCTGGAGCCGGGTCACGGCGTCGCGAAGGAGGTGGTTGTACAGCTCCAGCCCGACCGCGGCGATCTCGCCGTGCTGCTCCTCGCCGAGCAGGTTGCCGGCGCCCCGGATCTCCAGGTCGCGGAGCGCGAGGCGGAAGCCCGCCCCCAGGTCCTGGAGGTCGCCGATCACCTCGAGCCGCTTGTCGGCGCGCTCGGTCAGCGACTTCTCGGGCGGGTAGAGGACGTACGCGTAGGCGCGCTGCCCGGCGCGACCGACCCGGCCGCGGAGCTGGTAGAGCTGTGCCAGCCCGAGCCGGTGGGCGTCGTTGACGATGATGGTGTTGGCGTTGGGGATGTCGAGGCCGGACTCGATGATGGTGGTGCACAGCAGCACGTCGATCTCGGCGTCCATGAAGCGCTGCATCACCCGGGCCAGCGACCGCTCCGGAAGCTGGCCGTGGCCCACCTCGATGCGCACCCCGGGCATCAGCTCGCGCAGCTTCTCGGCCTCGCGCTCGATGCCCTGCACCCGGTTGTGGACGTAGTACACCTGCCCGCCGCGGGCGAGCTCGCGGGTGATCACCTCCCGGATCAGGCCGTCCTCACGGGCGGTGACGAAGGTCTTGATCGGCTGCCGCTCCTCGGGCGCGGTCTGGATCACGGAGAGGTCGCGGATCCCCGCCAGCGACATGTGCAGGGTGCGCGGGATCGGCGTGGCCGAGAGCGAGAGCACGTCGACGGCCACCCTCAGCTGCTTGAAACGCTCCTTCTGGAGGACGCCGAAGCGCTGCTCCTCGTCGATGATCACCAGCCCCAGGTTGCGGAAATGGACGTCCTTGGAGATCAGCCGGTGGGTGCCGATGACGATGTCGACGCCGCCCGAGCGCAGCCCGGCCAGGGTGTCGGTGACCTCGTCCGGGGTGGAGAAGCGGGAGAGCTGCCGGACGGTGATCGGGAAGGGGGCGAGGCGCGCCGAGAACGTGGTGAAGTGCTGCTGGGCGAGCACCGTGGTGGGCACCAGCATCGCCACCTGGCGGCCGTCGGCGGCGGCCTTGAACGCGGCCCGCATCGCCAGCTCGGTCTTGCCGAAGCCGACGTCGCCGCAGACCACCCGGTCCATCGGACGCGACGACTCCATGTCCCGCTTGATCTCCTCGAGCACCACCTCCTGGTCGGGGGTCTCCTGGTAGGGGAAGGCGGCCTCGAGCTCGTGCTGCCAGGCACCGTCGGGCGGCACCGGGGTGCCCTGGGTCGACTCCCGCCGCGAGTAGAGGGCGAGCAGCTCGCGGGCCACCTCCTCGGTGCGCTCCTTGACCCGCCGCTTGGTGCGCTCCCAGTCGCCGCCGCCGAGCCGCGACAGCTGCGGCCGGCCGTCGGCGCCGCCGACGTAGCGGTCGACGCGGTCGAGGTGGGCGACGGGCACGTAGAGCTTGTCGCCCTCGGCGTACTCGACGGTCATGTACTCGTGCTCGCCGCCGTCGTCCTCGACGGTGCGCATCTCGATGAACCGTCCGATGCCGTGGTCCTGGTGCACCACCAGGTCGCCGGGCTGGAAGGGGATGACGAACGCCTCGCGTGCCGGAGCACCCGTCGCCGCCCGCCGCGCCCCCCGCGCCGAGGTGGACACCACGGTGCGGCGGCCGCCCCGGGCGAGCCGCGACCCGCGGCGTTTGACGGCACCGAAGAGCTCGGCGTCGGTGACCACGTCGAGCCCGGCCGCGTCCGCGGAGAACCCCTGGGAGAGGTCGCCGTGGACGGTGACCAGGCTGCCCGCCACCAGCGGGGTGGCGGCCGGCTCCTCCTCGGCCGACACCGCGTCGAGGCCCTGCTCGGCGGCGAGCTCGGCGACGCGGTGCTCCTGCCGGGACAGCACCAGCTGGCAGCGGCCGGCGTCGAGGCGGCGGCGCACCTCGGTGGCGAGGGCGTCGAAGCGGCCGACGAAGCTGTCCGCGCCCCGCCAGCCGAGGTCGACGGCGGCGGCGTCCGCCGACTCCCGGACCACCTCGATCGGGGCCAGCCGGTCGAGCAGGGCGTCCGCGGCCTCGGCGTCGAGGAGGCCGCTGCGCGACCCCACCGGCAGCTCGCCGCGCTGCTCCTCCTGGGCGCGCAGGCCCTCGGCCTCGACCAGGTACCGCGACACCGCACGGCGCCAGCGGTCCCGGCCGCCGACCACCAGGGTGATCGGTGTGTCGAGGTGGTCGAGCAGGGTCACCGGGGGGTCCTGCTGCAGGTAGGGGGTGAAGAGGTCGATCCCCTCGCCGTAGGCGCCGGCGCCGAGGCGGTCGATGTCGCGGAGCCAGTCGTCGCGGATCTCCGGGCGGGCCCCCGAGAGGTCGAGGTCGCGCACCGCGGCGAGCGCCCGCGCCACCGACTCGGGCGAGAGGTCGAGCTCGCGGGCGGGGGGCACGGTCACCACCTCGAGCTGGGCCACCGAGGTCTGGGTGGCGACGTCGAAGGCGCGCAGCCCCTCGACCTCGTCGCCGAACCACTCGGCGCGCCAGGGGCGGTTGCGGTCGGGCCCGAAGGCGTCGATGATGCCGCCGCGCACCGAGAACTCTCCCGGCGACGACACCGCCGGCTCGCGGCGGTAGCCGAGCGCCACCAGCCTGTTCATCACCGCGTCGCGGGAGACCGCCTCGCCACGCCGCAGGGTCATGCCGCGGCGGACCAGCGCCGGGGGCAGGGTGGGCCGCACCAGGCCGCCGGGCGCGGCGACCACGATCGCCGGCCCCTCGCCGGCCACGGTGGCGAGGGTCGCGAGGCGGTGGCGGGTGACCTCCTCGCCGGGGGCCACCCGGTCGAACGGCAGGGTGTCGGCGGCGGGAAACAGCGCCAGCCGCTGGTCGCCCGCCCATGCGGCGGTGTCCGACCAGGCGGTCTCGGCCTCCGGCGAGAGCACCAGCACGTCCCGGCCGGTGGTCTCGCGCAGCCACCAGGCGAGCAGGCCCACCGCGCCCGCGGGCACCCCGGCCAGGATGCCCCGGGGGGCGCGCACCAGCGCCCGGAGCTCGGCGACGCCGTCGAGCCGGGAGCGGAGGGTGGGGACGTCAGTCGTCGGGGGCACGGTTGAACACGTTCATGGCGGGCTCGAGGCCCTCGCGGACGATGGCGACCACCGCGTCGGCGGCCCGGCCGACGAGCGCCGGCAGGCGCTCGCGCTCGTCGGGGTCGAAGGGCTGGAGAACATAGTCGACAGGGTCCACCCCGGGGGGCGGCCGGCCGATCCCGACGCGCACCCGCACGAAGTCCTGGGTCTGCCAGGAGTCGATGAGGTGGCGCACCCCCCGCTGGCCACCGGCGCTGCCGCCGCGGCGCAGGCGCAGCCGTCCCAGGGGGAGGTCGAGGTCGTCGTGGACGACGATCGCGTCCTCGGGCGGGGTGCCCAGCTTGCCGGTGAGGTGGCGGCCGGCGCGTCCGCTGAGGTTCATGAAGGTGGTGGGACGGGCGATGACGATGTCGTGGCCATCGATCGAGCCCTCGCGAATCTTCGCCGGCCCCTCCTTGCGCTCCTTTCCGAAGCGGCCGCGCCGCTCCAGCTCGGCGAGGGTGCGCCAGCCCACGTTGTGCCGGGTGGATGCGTACTCGCCGCCGGGATTGCCGAGCCCGATGACCAGCGTCGCCACTACTCCTCGCCCGGCTCGAGGTCCGGCACGGCCTGGCCGGGAAGCAGGCGGCGGGTCTCCTCGGTCATCGCCGCCGCCCCCGCGGGGTCGGCGTGGTCGTGACCGAGGCAGTGGAGAAGGCCGTGGACCGCGAGCAGCCGCAGCTCGGCGACGCCGTCCTCCGCCTGGCCGAGGGCGCGCTCGACCGAGATCGCCAGGTCGCCGACGTGGCCGGGCTCCCCGGTGGGGAAGGCGAGGACGTCGGTGGGCGCGCCGACGCCGCGGAAGCGGGTGTTGAGCTCCGCCAGCTCGGCGTCGTCGGTGAGGCGGACGCTGAGCGAGGCGCGCGCGGGCACGTCGAGAGACGCTCCGCAGCGACGCAGCAGGGGGGCGAGCGACGCCTCCCGGACCGCAGTCCGGGCCGCCTCGCCGAGCCCCTCGGCACGGACCACGGTCACGCGCACAGCCGGGGTCCGGCGCCGGGGCACGGGGGAATTGCGCCCCCGTGCCGCCGGGCGCTCTGCGCCGGGACCGGGCTCACCCGGCCTTGAGACGACGCTTCTTGGCGGCGACCAGCTTGCGCTTGCGCCGCACCGATGGCTTCTCGTAGTGCTCACGGCGACGCACCTCCGAGAGAATGCCGTTCTGCTTGATCTTCTTGTTGAAGCGTCGCAGCGCGCTCTCGAAGGTCTCGCCCTCGCGGACCTTGACCTCCGACACGTTCGGGAACTCACCTCCTCTTCGCCGGCTGGGGACGAACGGAAGATGAATCCCACGCAGGCGTCGCGAGTGTACCGGGTTTGCGGGCGGCGGGCGTGGCCCGCCGCCGCAGATGCCGGGTCAGGCGGCGCTGTCGTACCGCCAGATGCCGGAGCCGGGGGTGACCTCGACGTCCTCGGGCAGCTCGCACCGCCACGGGAGCATGAGGTCGAAGACCACCTCCTGGACGGTCCAGAGGACGTCCATGATCTCGGTGACCTTCACCTGGCGCCGCCCCACCGCGTCGGTGACGGTGCGCAGGGCGGTCTCGTCGCCGGAACCCTCGACGATGCCGACGGCGTTGTGGAGCAGCTCACCGGACTGCAGGGCGAGGTCCTTCGGGGCCTCCTTGATGCCCTGCAGATGGGTCTCCTCGCACATCTCGATGACCTCGTCGACGCGCTCCACCAGCCGGCGGAAGCGGGTCCGCTCGGCCAGGTCGCGCTGATGACGGAGCCGCGCGCGGTGCAATTCTGCGGTCGCGTTCTCAATAAGCATCCGATTCTCCGCGAGGCACTCCACGTCGAAGTCCACCAGTTGATCTCCGCGAGAGGCCTCGAGAGAGAGTACCCACCTGGACAGTTGACTTCAACATCACAATTCGGTTCGAATTGATGCATGGATCGCATCAATGTGGACGGGCTCCGGACCTTCCTCGCGGTCGCCCATCACGGCCACCTCGGCCACGCCGCCGAGGCCCTGGGGGCGGAGCAGTCGACGGTCTCGCGAAAGATCGCGCGGCTCGAGGAGGAGGTCGGGGTCGCCCTCTTCGAGAGGGTACGCCGCAGCATCCGGCTCACCCCCGCCGGCAACCGGTTCGTGCCCCGGGCGGAGCGGCTCCTCCACGACCTCCGCGAGGCCATCGCCGACGCCGAGGGGGCGGTGTCGGTGGAGAGCGGGGAGGTGCGCCTCGGCTTTCTCCACACCGTCGGGGCGCGCTGGCTGCCGGAGCGGCTCGCCCGCTTCATCGACCGCCACCCCGGGGTGCGCTTCACCCTCCGGGAGGGCACCTCGGCGGAGGTGGTGAGCGGGGTCCTCAACGGCGACTTCGACCTCGGCATCCTCGGCCCGCCACCGGTCGGCCAGCGCGACCTGGAGATCGTCGCCCTCTTCCGCGAGCGGGTGGCGGTGGTGGTCCCCGCCGGCCACCCCCTGGTGGGGCGCAGCTCCTGCACCCTCCGCGACCTCGCCGGTGAGGCCCTGATCCTCCCCCGCTCGCGCAGCGGCCTCCGCAAGGTCGTCGACGAGGCATTCCTCCGCGAGGGGCTGACCGAGACCGTGGCCTACGAGGGAGACGACTTCACCATCGTCCAGGGCCTGGTCGAGGCGGGGCTGGGGATCACCCTGCTGCCGATGCCGCTGCCGGTGCCCTCGACCCGGGTGGCGGTCATCCCGCTGCGCCAGCCGCCGATCGCCCGCACCATGGCGCTCTGCTGGGACCGCCGCCGGGTGCTCCCGCCGCCCGCGGCGCTCTTCGCCGAGCACCTGACCCCCTCGGCCGAGCCCTTCGATCCGCCCCCCAGCGCCTGAGCCCGCCGCCGGCTGCGACCGCATGAGTACGTAGAGTCGCGCAGGCGGAGGGCTGTCATCGACGGCGGAGATGATGGCCTGGAGCCTGCCCCCCTAAGATTGGGCGCGTCAGTGCCCAGAGGAGAAGGATGGAGACGATCGTCCTCGCCGCCCTCGCCGCGGTCCTGCTCGCCGTCGCCGGCGCGGTGGCCGCCCGCGGCCTGCGCGCCCGCCGGCAGCCGGACCGCAGCCCCGCGGCCGCGGCCGCGGCCCGCACCGCCCTGGTCGAGGCGCGCACGCACGCCGCGGCGGTGCTCTCCCAGGCACGCACCGAGGCGATCAGCGCACGCAGCGCGGTGATGGACGAGCTCGCCGAGCGCCAGGCGCTGCTGGAGGCGCGTGACAGCGTCCTCGAGGAGCGCAGCCGCGCCCTCCAGGAGCGGCGCCGGGTGGCCGAGGAGCGCCGTGAGGCGCTGGAGCGGGAGCGGGCGGCGCTGGAGGCGGCGCAGCTCGAGGTCACCGAGTCGCGCGGGGAGATCGGCCGGCAGCTGGAGG
>DASXNK010000074.1 GCA_036495095.1 Candidatus Dormiibacterota bacterium
GTTGGCGGCGTTGATGTAGGCGCTGCCGGTGCCGCCGCCGTTGCTCAGCGCGACCGAGGTGGGGGCCGCGGGGGCGACGGTGTCCTTGGTGACGGCCGTCCCGCCGGCCGCGGTGGAGATGTTGCCGGCGAGGTCGGTGGCGGTGGCGGTGGCACCGACCGCGAGCACGCCGTCGGTGAGCGGGTTGGCGTTGATGCCGGTGACACCCACGGTGCCGCCGGCGGAGCTGAGGCCGGCGTGGGTCGCGCTCGCCGAGGTGCCGCTGGTGAGGGTGACGGTGATGGTGTCGGTGGCGGCGTCGCCGGCGTTGCTGGGGAGGACGACGTTGTAGTTGACCGAGGCGGCGTTGGCGGCGTTGATGTAGGCGCTGCCCGTGCCCAGGCCGTTGCTCAGCGAGAGCGAGGTCGGCGCCGCCGGCGCGACCACGTCCTTGGTGGTCGCGGTCGTGGTGGCGGAGGAGGCGTTGCCGGCGAGGTCGGTGGCGGTGGCGCTGACCGCGACCGAGCCGTCGGTGAGGCTGCCGGCGTTGATCGACGTGACCGCGACGGTGCCACCGGCGGAGCTGAGGCCGGCGTGGGTCGCGCTCGCCGAACCGCCGCTGGTGAGGGTGACCGCGATGGTGTCGGAGGCGGCGTCGTTGACGTTGTTGGGGAGGACCACGTTGTAGCTCACCGAGCCGGCGTTGGCGGCGTTGATGTAGGCGCTGCCGGTGCCGCCACCGTTGCCGATCGCCACCGAGGTGGGGGCCGCCGGGGCGACGGTGTCCTTGGTGGTCGTGGTCGTGGTGGCGGCGGAGACGTTGCCGGCGAGGTCGGTGGCGGTGGCGCTGACCGCGACCGACGCGTCGGTGAGGGCGGTGGCGTTGATCGACGAGACCCCGACGGTGCCGCCGGCGGAGCTGAGGCCGGCGTGGGTCGCGCTCGTCGAGGCGCCGCTGGTGAGGGTGACGGTGATGGTGTCGGTGGCGGCGTCGCCGGCGTTGTTGGGGAGGACGACGTTGTAGCTGAGCGCGCCCCTGTTGGTGCCGTTGATGTAGGCGCTGCCCGTCCCCAGGCCGTTGCCGATCGAGACCGAGGTCGGCGCCGCCGGCGCGACCACGTCCTTGGTGGTGGTGGTCGTGGCGGCGGAGGAGACGTTGCCGGCGAGGTCGGTTGCGGTGGCGCTGACCGCGACCGAGCTGTCGGTGAGGCTGGCGGCGTTGATCCCGTTCACCGCGACGGTGCCGCCGGAGGAGCTCAGGCCGGAGGCGATCGAGCCGTTGACCGCGGCGCCGCTGGTGAGGGTCACCCTGACGGTGTCGGTGGCGGCGTCATTGGCGTTGTTGGGGAGGACGACGGTGTAGTTGATCGAGGCGGCGTTGGCGGCGTTGATGTAGGCGCTGCCCGTGCCCAGGCCGTTGCTCAGGGAGACCGAGGCCGGGGCCGCGGGGGCGACGGTGTCCTTGGTCGCGGTGCTGGAGACGGCGCTCGAGACGCTGGTGAGCGTGTCGGTCGAGGTCGCGCTCATGGTGACGGTGCCGTCGGTGAGGGTGGAGAGATCCACGCCGGTGAGGTGCACCGTCCCGGCGCCGGCGGTGCCCGCGGCGGTGCGGGTCACGACGTGCACGCTGCCCGCGTCGTGGACGGTCAGCGTGACCGCGTCGGAGGCCAGCGAGGTCGAGTTGAGCCCGACGTCGATGCTGACGCTCGAGGCGTTCCCGCTGTCGATGTACGCGCTGCCCGTACCGCCGCCGTTGACGAGCGCCACCGACGTCGGCGCATGCGGCACCACCGTCACCGCGCTGCTCGCAGCGCTGGTCGAGGTCCAGGAGTGGTAGACGGCCGTGACCGTGTACGTGTAGGTGCCGTCGGCCACGCCGGTGTCGCTGCAGGTCGTGGGCGGCGAGGTCAGCGGCGAGGTCGCGGTGGTGCCGCAGGCGTCGCTCGGGGTGGTGCCCGCGAGCCGCTGGACCCGATATCTGGTGACCGCGTTCCCGTCCGGCCCGATGGCGCCCGTCCAGCTCAGCGAGACGGTGCCGCGGGTCGAGGTGGCCGTGGCGGTGACATTGCTCGGCAACGCGAGCATCCCGCTGGTCGCCGAGGCGCTGCCGGTTCCGTGGGCGGTCCAGTAGGCGAATGCCACCGTGCCGCCGGCGAGCACCGATGCCGTGAGCACGGCGAGGAGGAGCCGTCTCAGCAGGCGCGCCACCGGCGTGCGCCTCATCCGGGTGCCGCCGCCTCGACGCCGTGGCCGGTGAAGGTGAAGGTGAACGTCCCGCCCTTGCAGGCGTCCTGGTTGGCCGCGAGGTCGACCATGCGGACGGTCGGCGGCGGCGCGCCCAGCTGGGAGAGCGACCTCGTCGAATGGGCGGCGACGACCACCGGGCTGGGGAGGGGCGTGACCACGAGGTTGCCGGACGGCTGGCAGAGGAGGTTGGGCCCCTGGACGTCGATGGCGACGCCGAGCACCCTCAGGTCATATCCCCACGGGTTGGCGAGGACGAGGTCGAGCGGCAGCGCCGGGCCGCCGGGGTAGAGGAGACCGGTGATGCCTCCGCTGATCGAGAAGGATCCACCCGCCACGTCGACCACCCAGGCGTAGGTGGCGGGGGGGCTGAGGGGGCTGCGGCCGGCCCTGGCGGCCACCTGGAAGCTGTGCGTGCCGTCGCCGAGGCCTCGGTAGGTCGTGCCGCCCGCGCAGGCCGCGAAGCCGCCGCCGTCGAGCGAGCACTCGAAGTCGACCCCCGGCTGGCTGTCCTCGAAGGTGAAGACCGCGTCGGTCGAGGTGGTGGGGCTGGAGGGACCGCTGAGGATGGTCGGCGCCGGCGGAGCCGCCGAGGTCAACCTCAGCACGATGGCCCCCGTCACCGCGGCGAGCAGAAGACCGGCGGCCAGGGCGATCACGCGCCGCGTGACCCACCTCGCCGGTCCGGACCCGCGCCACGGTGCCTTCACTATGTGCCTTCCCTCTGACGCCCGGAGAGGGGCGGCTCACTCGAGCCGCCCCTCTCTCAGCTGTCGCGTTCCGCCCGGCTAGCTGGCGGTGTAGTCGATCGGGACGGTGATGTTCTTGCAGTTGTCCTGATTGGTCCCGGCATCCGTGAACGTCAGGGTCAGGCCGGACCAGGCGCCGACGCTGGATCCGTGGGCGATCTCACCGGGGGTGTTCGAGGTGCCGGTGATGGTGAAGTCGGCCTGGGTGCAGGCGGGCTTGTTCGTGTCGGAGCGGAAGCTGAACGTGTGCACGCTCGCGGTCACCGCGGTGATGTAGACGCTTCCGGTGTTGGTGGTGTTGGTGAAGTCGCCGCTGAGCGCCGCGGTCGCGCCCGGGTACATGCCGGTGATCGCGGTGCCGGTCTGGTTGACGACGACGTTCGAGGTGGTGCCGGTGGCGGCGCTCCCGGAGCCGGAGCCGCCGGTGGTCCAGTACGCGTAGGCGGCGGTGCCGCCGCCGACCGCGAGAACCGCGGCGACGGCCATTGCCTTCTTGCGCGTGAAGATCCGCATGTGTGAAGCACTCCAGGCTTCTTCCGGCTCGGATCTCCATTGTGTCCGAAGGGCCGCGGAAGCCGCTTCCACGAGTATCCGAACAGCGCATGAAGGTTGTGCCTAGTCGTGTGAAGGAATGTGCACCGCCGGGTACTTCACAGTATTGGCTGCATATGACACGACTGTCCGAGACGATCCGCGTCGCAGTCATCGTGATTCCGTGACAGCCATGTCACCGCTGCCACAACTGCAATCGAACGGTCAGACCGACTGCGATCAGCCGCCGGCGAGCGCGGGCATGGCGTCCTCGACCCGGCGCAGCCGGCGCACCCCGGACAGGGTGACCGGCAGCGCCGCGAGCAGCTGCCCGGCGGCGGCGGCGAGCAGGGTGGCGCGCAGCCCGAGCAGCGATCCCATCACCCCGCCGGCGAAGGCGCCGAGCGGGATCGTGCCCCAGACCAGGAAGCGCATCGTCGCGTTCATCCGCCCCTGGAGGTGGCGCGGGGTGATCGCCTGGCGGAGGCTGATCTGGGTGATGTTGTAGGCGACGCCGGCGAGCGAGCCGACGATCCCCGAGGCGATCAGGAAGGGCATGGGGAACGACCGCGGCGCCAGCACCAGCAGCACCCAGCTGGGGAGGCCGAGCCAGGCGGTGGCGACGATGGTCCTTCCGGTGCCGAGGCGGCGCTCCAGCCGCGCCACCAGCAGGGCGCCGAGCGGTCCGCCCAGGCTGCCCAGGCTGAACCAGAGCCCGATGCTGCCGGCGCTCAGGCCGAGGTCGCGCACCGCGTAGACGAAGAGCACCGCCATCCCCGCGTGGGCGAAGAGGTTGGAGAGCCCGGTGCAGGCGGCGATGGAGCGGAGCAGGCGGTGGCCGAGCACGAAGCGCAGCCCCTCGAGCAGCTCGGCCCGCAGGCCGGCGCGCGCCGGGCGTTCCACGCGGGGCTCGCGGCGGCGGATGAGCAGCAGGCCGACCACCGAGATCGCGTAGCTGGCCGCGTCGGCGGCGACCGCGTAGGGCGCGCTCGCCAGGCCCACCAGCAGGCCGCCGACCCCCGGCCCGGCCACCTCCGCGGTCGACTGGGTGAGGGCGAGCTTGGAGTTGCCCTCGACCAGCTGCTCGCGCTCGACCAGGGCGGGAAGGTAGGACTGGTAGGCGACGTCGAAGAACACGGTGAGCACGCCGACCACGAAGCCGGCGGCGTAGAGCTGGGGCAGGTGGAGGCCGCCCAGCGCCCAGGCCACCGGCACCGACGCCAGCGCCAGCATCCGTCCCAGGTCGGCGACGATCAGCACCGGCCGGTGGGCGAGCCGGTCGACCCACACCCCCGCGGGAAGGCCGAGGAGGAGGAAGGGGAGGAACTGCAGGGCGCCGAGCAGGCCGGTCTGGAAGGGCCCGGCGCCGAGCACCGTGACCGCGGTCAGCGGGATCGCGATGAAGGAGACCTGGCTGCCCAGCTCGCTGACGGTCTGGCCCGCCCACAGCTTGAGGAAGTCGGGATGGCCCCACAGCTGGGCCCGGGGCCGGCGACCACGCTCGATACCGCTCACGGGCCGATTATCCGGGCAACCCGGCGGCGGGCCGCCGGCGTCGCCGGACCGTGGCCGGGCTTCGGACCGCTATCGTGGCCGTGCCACCCCCCCTCAGGAGACTCTCGATGACCGCTGCCCCCTCCACCCCGCCGCCGTCCCCAGCCCACCAGGTGGCCGAGCGGCTGCAGCGGCTGTTCCCGCAGCGCTCCGCGCCGGTGGCGATGGCGCGGGTCGACGAGGTGCCGGCGGGCATCCCGGTGCGCAGCGGCCCGGCGACCTCGGCGTGCCTCTTCTGGCGCGAGGCGGAACGCGGCGTCTTCGCGGTCGGCGCCGAGCACGGCACCTGCCCGGTCGGTCGCATCACCCAGGGGTTCACCACCGAGATGCCGAGCGGGGACGAGCTGATCGGCACGATGGTGGAGACGGGGTACGTCGACCCCGCCGAGCTGGCCTCGATGCCGGTGCTGCCGCTCGGCCACGCCGCGATCGTCTACGGGCCGCTGGGCAGCTTCCCGCTGGCGCCGGAGGCGGTGCTTCTGATCGGCCAGTCCGAGCAGATCATGCTGCTCGGCGAGGCGCTCGGGGTGGCCCGGCTCGACAGCCCCGGGCTGCGGGTGATGGGCCGGCCGACCTGCGCCGCGGTCTCCGCCGCCATCCTCCAGGGTGAGCCGCGGGGCTCGCTGGCCTGCGTCGGGGCGCGCATCTTCGCCGGCTTCGAGCCCGGAGAGCTGCTGCTGGTGATCCCGGGCGCCGCCCTCGACGGCCTCGCCGGGGCGATCGACGCCGTCGCCGCCGCCAACCTGCGGGTCGGCGAGCTCGACCGCGCGCTCCAGCGCAGCCTGGCCGGCGCCGCCGGATAGATGGCCGCGCCGTCGCCCAGGGCGGTCCTGGTCACCGGCTGCTCGTCGGGCATCGGCCACGCCACCGCCGCCCGCCTCGCCGGGCGGGGCTGGACCGTGTACGCCACCGCCCGCCGCCCCGAGACCCTGGCGGGCCTGGCGGCGGTGGGCTGCCGGACCCTCGCGCTCGACGTCACCGATGAGGCCTCGATGAGCGCGGCGGTGGCCACCGTCGAGCGCGAGGCCGGCGGCGTCGGCGCGCTGGTCAACAACGCCGGCTACAGCCAGGGCGGCGCGATCGAGGAGCTGCCCCTCGACGAGCTGCGCCGGCAGTTCGAGACCAACGTCTTCGGGCTGGTGCGGATGGCCCAGCTGGTGCTGCCGGGGATGCGCGCCCGGCGCTCCGGGAGGATCGTCAACGTCGGCTCGATGGGCGGCCGGCTGACCTTCCCCGGAGGCGGCGCCTACCACGCCACCAAGTACGCGGTCGAGGCGCTGAGCGACGCGCT
>DASXNK010000075.1 GCA_036495095.1 Candidatus Dormiibacterota bacterium
ACACCATGAACACCATGGTCGACCAGCTCCGCTCGTTCTCGAGCGAGGTGACGCGCGTCGCGCGCGAGGTCGGCACCGACGGCAAGCTCGGCGGCCAGGCCGTCGTCAAGGGCGCCGGCGGCACGTGGAAAGACCTCACCGAGAGCGTGAACATGATGGCCGGCAACCTCACCGCCCAGGTGCGCAACATCGCCGAGGTCACCACCGCGGTGGCCCGCGGCGACCTCAGCAAGAAGATCACCGTCGACGTCCGCGGCGAGATCCTCGAGCTGAAGGACACCATCAACGTGATGGTCGACCAGCTCAACGGCTTCGCGGGCGAGGTCACCCGCGTCGCCCGCGAGGTGGGCACCGAGGGGCGGCTGGGCGGGCAGGCGCAGGTCAAGGGCGTCGGCGGCGTCTGGCAGGACCTCACCGACAACGTGAACATGATGGCCGGCAACCTCACCGGCCAGGTCCGCAACATCGCCGAGGTCACCACCGCCGTCGCCAACGGAGACCTCAGCCGGAAGATCACCGTCGACGTCCGCGGCGAGATCCTCGAGCTGAAGAACACCATCAACACCATGGTCGACCAGCTCAACAGCTTCGCCGGGGAGGTGACCCGCGTCGCCCGCGAGGTGGGCACCGACGGCAAGCTGGGCGGCCAGGCCCAGGTGCGCGGCGTCGGCGGGGTCTGGAAGGACCTCACCGACAACGTCAACATGATGGCCGGCAACCTCACCGACCAGGTGCGCGGCATCGCCCGGGTGGTCACCTCGGTGGCCGGCGGCGACCTCAAGCGCCGCCTCACCGTGGAGGCCAAGGGCGAGGTCGCGGCGCTCGCCGACACCATCAACAACATGACCGACACCCTGGCCACGTTCGCCGACCAGGTCACCACCGTGGCCCGCGAGGTGGGCGTCGAGGGCAAGCTGGGCGGCCAGGCGCGCGTGCCCGGCGCGGCGGGCACCTGGAAGGACCTCACCGACAACGTGAACCAGCTCGCCGCCAACCTCACCACCCAGGTGCGCGCGATCGCGGACGTGGCCACCGCGGTGACCGAGGGCGACCTCACCCGATCGATCGGCGTCGAGGCGAGCGGCGAGGTCGCGGTCCTCAAGGACAACGTCAACGCGATGATCCGCAACCTGCGGGAGACCACCGAGAAGAACACCGAGCAGGACTGGCTCAAGACCAACCTCGCCCGGTTCACCTCGATGCTCCAGGGTCAGCGCGACCTGCTCACCGTCGCCAAGCTGATCCTCTCCGAGCTGGCCCCGCTGGTCACCGCCCAGCACGGCGTCATCTACATGGCCGAGCACCGCAACGGCGATCCGCCCGTGCTCCGCTACCACGCCGGCTACGGGTACCGCGAGCGCAAGCACCTGGCCACCACCTTCCGCCTCGGCGAGGGCCTGGTGGGCCAGTGCGCGCTGGAGAAGGAGCGCATCCTGCTCACCCAGGTGCCCGCCGACTACGTGCAGATCACCTCCGGGCTCGGCGAGGCGCCGCCGCTCAACATCATCGTGCTGCCGGTGCTCTTCGAGGGCCAGGTGCGCGCGGTCATCGAGCTGGCGTCGTTCAACCGCTTCTCCCCCACCCACCAGGACTTCCTCGACCAGCTCACCGAGAACATCGGCATCGTCCTCAACACCATCGAGGCGAACATGCGCACCGAGTCGCTGCTCGAGCAGTCGCAGTCGCTCGCCCACGAGCTGCAGAGCCAGCAGGAGGAGCTGCAGCAGACCAACGAGGAGCTCGAGGACAAGGCCCGCCTGCTCGCCGAGCAGAACACCGAGGTCGAGCGCAAGAACGTCGAGGTGGAGACCGCCCGCCACGCCCTGGAGGAGAAGGCGGAGCAGCTGGCGCTGACCTCGAAGTACAAGTCCGAGTTCCTCGCCAACATGTCGCACGAGCTGCGCACACCGCTCAACAGCCTGCTCATCCTCGCCCAGCACATCGCCGAGAACACCGACGGCAACCTCACCGACAAGCAGGTCGAGTACGCGAACATCATCCGGGCCTCGGGCCAGGACCTGCTGGCGCTGATCAACGACATCCTCGACCTCTCCAAGATCGAGTCGGGCACGGTCTCGCTCGACCTCGCCGACCAGAGCATCACCGAGCTGCTCGAGGACATCGAGCGCAGCTTCCGTCACGTCGCCACCGGTCGCGACCTGGCCTTCACGGTGGAGGTCGAGGCGGGCCTGCCGCCCACCCTGCAGACCGATCCGAAGCGCCTCCAGCAGGTGCTCCGCAACCTGCTCGCCAACGCCTTCAAGTTCACCGAGGCGGGCTCGGTGACGCTGCGCGCCACCCGGGCCACCTCGGGCTGGCGCAGCGATCACGAGCAGCTCAGCGCGGCGTCGGCGGTGGTGGCCTTCAGCATCACCGACACCGGCATCGGCATCGCCAAGTCGAAGCAGCGGCTCATCTTCGAGGCCTTCCAGCAGGCCGACGGCACCACCAGCCGCAAGTACGGCGGCACCGGCCTCGGGCTCTCGATCGTCCGCGAGCTGGCCCGGCTGCTCCACGGCGACGTGACCGTGGAGAGCAGCCCGGGGAAGGGCAGCACCTTCACCGTCTACCTCCCGCTCACCGCGGCCGCGCCCGCGGCGGCGCCCGGCCGGCAGCGCCCGGCGCCCACCGAGGTCGCCCCCGCCCGCACCGGCGACGGCAACGGCTCGCGGGCGACCGCGACCACCGGCATCAGCGCCCCCGCCCCCGGCTCGACCGAGGTGGCGGAGTCGCCGATCACCATCCCGATCACCGACATCCAGGACGACCGCTACGCGGTGCGCCCCGGCGACCGGGTGGTGCTCATCGTCGAGAACGATCTCAACTTCGCCCGCGTGCTCCTCGACATCGCCAACCAGCGCCGGCTCAAGGCGGTGGTGGCGCTGCACGGCGAGGAGGCGGTGTCGCTTGCACGAGAGTTCCGGCCCGACGCCATCACCCTCGACATCCACCTTCAGGACCTCAGCGGCTGGACCGTGCTCGACTGGCTGCAGCACAACCCCGACACCCGCCACGTGCCCGTGCACATCGTCTCGATCGACGAGGACAACGTGCGCGCCCACCGCTCCGGTGCCACCAGCTCGCTGATCAAGCCCGCCGCCAAGGAGACGCTGGACCGGCTCTTCGACGACATCCACGGCTCGATCGAGCGGCGGGTCAAGCGGCTGCTGATCGTCGAGGACGACGAGGCCCAGCGCGCCCACACCGTCGAGCTCTGCGCCGGCGACGACGTGGAGATCACCACCGCCGCGACCGGCGCCGAGGCGCTGGCCGCGCTCTCCCGCGAGCGCTTCGACTGCATGGTGCTCGACCTCGGCCTGCCCGACATCAGCGGCTTCCAGGTGATCGAGAAGGTGCAGGACGAGGTGTCGCTTCGGGGGATGCCGGTGGTGATCTACACCGCCGGCGAGCTCGGCCGCCGCGACGAGACCCGGCTGCGGAAGGTGTCCAAGAGCGTGGTCATCAAGGACGTCCGCTCCCCGGAGCGGCTGCTCGAGGAGGTCACCCACCTGCTCCACCGGGTCGAAACCGAGCTGCCCGTCGAGAAGCGGCAGATGCTCCGCTCGGCGCGCCAGGTCGACAACCAGCTCGCCGGCCGGCGGGTGCTGGTGGTCGACGACGACATCCGCAACGTCTTTGCCATCACCGCGGTGCTGGAGCGCCAGGGCATGGAGGTGGTGACCGCCGAGACCGGCGCCGAGGCGCTCGCCGCCCTGGAGTCGCGCGCCGACATCGACGTCGCGCTCGTCGACGTCATGATGCCGGAGATGGACGGCTACGAGACCATGGAGCGGATCCGGCGGCTGTCCCAGTACCAGAAGCTGCCGCTGATCGCGCTCACCGCCAAGGCGATGCGCGGCGACCGCGAGCGCTGCCTCGAGGCGGGGGCGTCCGACTACATCTCCAAACCGGTCGACACCGAGCAGCTGCTCTCGATGCTGCGCGTCCACCTCTATCGTTGATGGCGCTCCGGGCCACGATGGCGGACAGCGCGCCGCCGACCCTCGAGGACATCGAGGTGGGCCTGCTCCTGGAGGGCGTCCGCCGCCAGTTCGGGCTCGACTTCGGACGCTACGCGTCCCCGGCGCTGCGCCGGCGGCTGCGCCTCTGCATGGAGGCCGAGGGGGTGGCCACGGTCTCGGCGCTGCAGGACCGCGTGCTCCACGACCCCGACAGCCTGCGCCGCTTCGTGCGCACCGTCTCGCTGCGGGTCACCGGGATGTTCCGCGACCCCCGGCTGTTCGGGGCGGTGCGGCGCCACGTGGTGCCCTGGCTGCGCAGCCATCCCTCGCTCCGTATCTGGCACGCCGGCTGCAGCACCGGCGAGGAGGTCTTCTCCATGGCCATCCTCCTCGAGGAGGAGGGGCTGCTGGAGCGCACCCGCATCTACGCGAGCGACATCGACCCCGAGCTGCTCGAGGTGGCCGGGCAGGGACGGGTGCCGCTGCAGCGGCTGGCCGGCTACATCGAGGCGCACCGCCGCGCCGGGGGCACGGGGTCGCTGCTCGACCACCTGCGGATCGAGGGCGAGTGGGCGGTGCTCGACGCCCGGCTGCGCGCGCGCATCACCTGGGCCCACCACAACCTCGCCACCGACGGCTCCTTCAACGACTTCCACCTGCTGCTCTGCTCGAACGTGCTCATCTACCTCGACCGCGAGCCCCAGCGGCATGCCGTCGAGGTGCTCGGCGACAGCGTGGTGAGGTTCGGCTTCCTGGGCCTGGGCACCCGCGAGCTGCTCGGGCCCGGCGTCGAGGAGCTCGGCTTCCGCCGCCTCGACGACGGTGACGTCAACCTCTACAAGCGGATGCGCTGATGGCCGGGGACACGCCGCAACCCGGGGTCGCCAGCGTCCTGCTCGTCGACGACGACGCCGCCAAGCTCACCGCGCTCGAGACCGTCCTCGGGCCGCTCGGCCAGAACCTGGTGCGGGCGCTGTCCGGCCGGGAGGCGCTCCGCCACGTGCTCGCCGACGACTTCGCGGTGATCCTCCTCGACGTGCGGATGTCCGACATGGACGGCTTCGAGACCGCCGAGCTGATCCGCCAGCGGGCGCGCTCGGAGCGCACCCCGATCATCTTCGTCACCGCCTACAGCGGCGACGAGGCCAACCTCGACCGCGGCTACCGGCTCGGCGCCGTCGACTTCATCTTCGCCCCGGTGGTGCCGGAGATCCTCCGCGCCAAGGTGAGCGTCTTCGTCGACCTCTTCCTCAAGACCGAGGAGATCCGCCTCCAGACCGAGCGGCTGCGCGAGCTCGAGCAGCGCGAGCTGCTCCGGCAGCTCGAGCTCTCCGAGCTGGGGCGGCTCCAGGCGGAGGCGCGCTTCGCCTCGGTGCTCGGCTTCGCCGCCGACGGCATCGTCGCCCTCGACGGCGAGCGCCACGTGGTGCTCTTCAACCGGGGCGCCGAGCAGATCTTCCGGCGCAGCGCGGCCCAGACCATCGGCAGGCCGGTCGACGTGCTCCTGCCCGACGGCCTCGAGGAGATGCTGGCGCCGCGCGACGGCGCCGGGAAGGCGGTGGGCCGGGGAGCGGAGCACCGCCACGAGGTGGAGGCGGTGCGCGCCGACGGCAGCCCCTTCCCCGCGGAGATGACCATCTCCGAGTTCCCCGAGGGGGGGCACACGATCACCGCCCTCATCCTCCGCGACATCTCCGAGCGCAGGGCCGCCGAGGCCGAGGTGCGCCGCCTCAACGAGGACCTCAACCACCGGCTCAGCGCCGGTGTCGACCTGGTCGCCCACCTCGCCGCCTCGCTCGACCCCTCGGAGGTGCTCGCCCGCCTGCTGGTGCGGGTCACCGCCGCGGTGCGGGCCGACGAGGGGATGCTGCTGCGCCTCGACGAGGAGGGCGGCCTCAGCGTCGCCGGCCGCCACGCCGGCGCCGCGGCGGGCGACGGCGCCGACGATCTCGGGATGCTGCTCGACCGCCAGCCGCTGATCCGCCGCGCCATCTCCGAGCGGATGCCGGTGGTCGGCGGCGGCCTCGACCTCCGCCTGGTCGACGAGCGGGCGCGGGCGCGGCTGCACGGCGTGCTCCACACCGCGGTGCTGCCGCTGGTGTCCGAGGACCGGGTGAGCGCGGTGCTGGTGCTCACCCGCCACCGCGACGACCCCTTCAGCGCCAGCGACACCGAGATGCTGCTGCTGATCGGCAACGTCGCCACCATCGCCCTGCGCAACGCCCAGCTCTTCGACGAGGCGCAGCAGGCGAGCAACACCAAGAGCGAGTTCCTCCGGATGGCGGCGCACGAGCTGCGCACCCCGGCGGGGGTGCTGCGCGGCTACCTCTCGATGCTGCGCGACGGCACCATGGGTGCCATCCCGCCGGGCTGGGAGCGTCCCCTCGAGGTGGTCGACGCCAAGGCGACCGAGCTCACCGGGCTGATCGACGACCTGCTGCTCGCCGCCAGCATGGAGGGGGGCACGGTCCCCACCAACCCGGAGGTCTTCGACCTGCGCGACGCGGTGCGGGCCGCGGTGAGCCGTGCCGAGGGGCGGGCGACGCTGCTCGGCGCCGACGTCGTGCAGCACCTCCCGGACGATCCGGTGACCGTCGAGGCCGACAGCGAGCACGTCGGCCGGGTGCTCGACAACCTCATCAACAACGCCCTCACCTACTCGGCGGGGAAGCCCTGGGTGCGGCTGGAGGTGACCGGCGGGCGGCCGCCGGGGGTGAGCGTCGAGGACCACGGCGTCGGCATCGACCCCGAGCTCGCGGAGCGCGTCTTCGAACGCTTCTACCGGGTCAACGATCCCGCCCTCGGCTACCCACCGGGCACCGGCCTCGGCCTCTACATCAGCCGTGATCTCGCCCAGCGCTCCGGCGGCGCGCTGGTGCTGGAGCGCAGCACGCCCCGCGAGGGCAGCCGCTTCCACTTCAGCCTGCGCCCCCCCACCTGGTCCGAGAGCGAGGCCCCGACCCAGCTCCCGGCACCGGCGGCGTCCGACCGCTAGGACGCTCGGACCGGCCGGACGGTCGGCACCATCATCGGATGACACCCGCGCAACGGCGGGTCACGAAGCCGGTCGGGTGCGCCCGCAGTCCTGGCACGCGGGAGGGCGCCGGGTACGGTGCTGATGACGCGATCACGCCCACCGCACGGCCGTCCTGCGCTCGCGGCGACGACCCCTGGAGAGCGAATGAGCCTGCGGACATGGGCAATTCCCGGAGCCTCCCTCCTCGCCGCGGCGGCCGGGGCCTTCGGTCTGGCCCTGGTGGTGGACGCGGTGCCCACCGTGAGCGTCAGCGTCTCGCTCAGCCAGAGCCACGCCCGGGCCGGCGGCACCGCGGACGTGGTCGCGACCGCAACCGTCATCAGCGGCGGTCGCCCCGCGATCGGTCAGCGTGTCGACTTCGGCTCGCGCGGCGACACCACCTCCGTGTTCACCACGTCGGCGATCACGCGGACCGACCGCCTGGGGCACGCCACCGCGCACCTGAGGCCCGGAACCGCGCTGGTGCCACTGCGCATCAGCGCCCTCTCGGGTGCTGCCGGCGGGACCGCCAGCCTGACCCAGTACGGGGCCGCCACCGGGATCACGGTGCGGCTCGGCACACCGACCCTGGTGGCGGACGGCAGCTCCACGGTGCACGCCACCGTCGCCGTCACCGACGCGGCCGCGCACGGCGTGCCCGCCGAGACCGTCTTCCTGGCCACCGACGGTGACGTGAGGCTCGGCGCCGTCACCGACAACCACGGCGGCACCTACTCGGCCACCCTCAGCGCCTCGACGACGGCCGGCGCCGAGACCGTCACCGCCACCGACGGCGCCCTCTCCGGCACCGCCATCCTCACCGAGACGCCCGGACCCGCGACCACCGTCGCCGTCGCCCTGGAGAGGGCCTCGCTGACCGCCGACGGCGCCTCCACCGTGACCGCCACCGCCACCGTGACCGACGCCAGCGGCAACCGCATCGGCGGCGGCACGGTCGCGTTCAGCACCAGCGGCGACGCGACCGTCGGCACCGTGACCGACAGGCCGGACGGCACCCACTCGGCCACCCTCACCGCATCGACGACGGCCGGCACCGAGGCCATCACCGCAACCGACGGCGCCCTCAGCGGCACCGCCATCCTCACCGAGACGCCCGGGCCCGCGACCACCGTCGCCGTCGCCCTGGACAGGACCTCGCTGACCGCCGACGGCACCTCCACCGCGACCGCCACCGCCACCGTGACCGACGCCCACGGCAACCGCATCAGCGGCGACGCGCTCGCCTTCACCGCCGGAGGAGACGTGACCCTCGGCACCGTGACCGACCATGCGAACGGCACCTACTCGGCCACCCTCACCGCCTCGAGGACGGCCGGCGCCGAGACCGTCACCGCCACCGACCGCGCCGTCTCCGGCACCGCCACCCTCACCGAGACGCCGTCCGCCGCGCCCGGTGTCGCCGGCACCCTCTCCCCCACCCAGACCCCGGGTGCGGCCACGAGTGTCGCCGTCACCCTGGACCGGCCCTCGCTGACCGCCGACGGCACCTCGACCGCGACGGCCACGGTCACCGTGACGGATGTCCACGGCAACGGCATCGGCGGCGACACGGTCGCCCTCACGAGCAGCGGTGACGTGATCTTCAGCACCGTCACCGACCGGGGGAACGGCACCTACACCGCGGCCGTCACCGCCTCCACCACCGCCGACGCCGAGACCGTCACCGCCACCGACGGCGCCCTCTCCGGCACCGCCCCCCTCACCGAGACCCCGGGAGCCGCGACCACGGTCGCCGTCACCCTGGACCGGCCCTCGCTGACCGCCGACGGCACCTCGGAGGCGACGGCCACGGCCACCGTGGCGGACGTCAACGGGAACGGCGTCAGCGGCGGCACCGTCGTCCTCTCCACCAGCGGCGACGCGACCGTCGGCGCGGTGACCGACGGGGGAAACGGCACCTACACCGCGACCGTCACCGCCTCCACCACCGCCGGCACCGAGACCGTCACCGCCACCGGCGGCACCCTCACCGGCACCGCCACCCTCACCGAGAACCCGGGCGCGGCCACCGGCATCACCCTGGCCCTCGACCCCGGCGGCCTCGCCACCGACCGCAGCCCGGCGGCGACGGGCACGGCCACGGTGGTGCTCACCGACGCCTTCGGCAACCGGGTCGGCGGCCAGGCGGTCAGCCTCGGCACCAGCGGTGATGTCACCCTCGGCGGCGTCAGCGAGTCCGCGCCCGGCACCTACACCGCCACCATCACCGCCTCGACCACGCCGGGGCCGGAGACCATCACCGCAACCGCCGCGGGTCTCACGGCGACGCGGACGCTCGGAGAGCACGGCGCGCCCTCGATGGTGACCCCGGCGGTGACGCCCGCGCTGATCGCCGCCAGCACCGGCTCGACCGCCGTCGCCAGCGTGGTGGTGACCGACGCCGACCGGAACCCGGTCCCCGACCTCCGGGTCGGCTTCGCGTCGAACGGCGGCCTGACCTTCCCCCACGGCTCCTCCGCCACCACCGACGCCTCCGGCACCGCCAGTGTCGACGTCGTCGGCGCGGCGACGGCGGGGCGGAGGACGATCACAATGAAGGTCGCCGGCAGGACCCACTCCGCCACCCTCACCGAGTTCGGCCGGGCCAGTGCCCTCGCGCTCGGCCTCGGCCCGGCGTCGATCACCGCCGACGGCCGGGCGACCACGGCGGCGACCATCACCGTCACCGACCGGGACGGCATCGGCGTCACCGGCGAGGGCGTCATCCTCGGCCGCGGCGACGGAACGGCGGCCGTCGGACCGGTCCACGCCAACGGTGACGGCACCTACAGCGCGACCCTCACCGCCTCGACCCGGGCGCAGCTCGAGACCGTCACCGCCGGCGATTTCAACGTCGCCACGGCCGCCACCGCGACCCTCATCGAGGCCCCCGGTGCCGCCGCGAGGATCGCGGTCGGGATCACCCCCGACCCCACCGTCGTCGCCGACGGCGCCACCACCCGCACGGTCACCGCGACCGTCACCGACGCCACCGGCAACGGGGTGAGCGGTGAGAACCTCTCCCTCGCCACCGGCGGTGACGTCACCGTCGGCAGCGTCACCGACCACGGTGACGGCACCTACTCGGCCACCCTCACCGCGTCGACGACGGCGGGCACCGAGACCCTCACCGCCACCGACGGCGGCGTCTCCGGCACCGCCGCTCTCACCGAGATCCCGGGCCCGGCGACCACGGTCACCGTCGCCCTGGACAGGGCATCGCTGACCGCCGACGGCACCGCCACGGCGACGGCCACGGTCAGCGTGACCGACGCCCACGGCAACCGCATCGGCGGCGACGCCGTCGCCCTGAGCACCGGCGGCGACGTCACGCTCGGCCGCGTGACCGACCACCACGACGGCACCTACTCGGCGACGGTCACCGCCTCGACCACCGCCGGCACCGAGTCCCTCACCGCGTCCGACGCCGCCGTCTCCGGCACCGCCACCCTCACCGAGACGCCCGGGCCGGCGTCCGGGCTCGCCGTCGCCCTGGACAGGGCCTCGCTGACCGCCGACGGCACCTCCACCGCGACCATCACCGCCACCGTGACCGACGCCCACGGCAACCGTGTCAGCGGCGACGCCGTCGCCCTGAGCGCCGGCGGCGACCTGAGGCTCGGCACCGTGACCGACTACCACGACGGCACCTACACCACGATCGTCACCGCCTCGACGACGGCCGGCGCCGAGACCATCACCGCCACCGACGGCGCCCTCTCCGGCACCGCCACCCTCACCGAGACGCCGGGGCCGGCGTCCAGGCTCGCCCTCACCCTGGACAGGGTTTCGCTGACCGCCGACGGCACCTCCACCGCGACCACCACCGCCACGGTGACCGACGCCCACGGCAACCGCATCAGCGGTGACGCCGTGCTCCTGAGCACTGGCGGCGACCTGAGGCTGAGCACGGTGACCGACAACCGCGACGGCACCTACACCGCGACCGTCACCGCCTCGACGACGGCCGGCGCCGAGACCATCACCGCCACCGACGGAGCCGCCTCCGCCACCGCCACCATCACCGAGACGCCGGGGCCCGCCGTCACTGTGCTGGTCACCCTGCACGCCCCGACGCTCAGCGCCGGCGGCAGCAGCCTCGCCACCGTCACCGCCCTGGTGACCGACGCCCACGGCAACCCGGTCGGCGGTGACACCGTGGCCTTCACGAGCAGCCCCGGCGACGCCGTGAGCTTCGGCCCGGTGACCTACACCGGCGGGTCGACCACCGGCGTCGACGGCACCGCCACCAGCGTCATGACCGCCTCCACCGACACCGGCACGGTGACCATCACCGCGACCGAGCTGGGTGGCAGGGCCGGCGCCGCGACGGTGAGGGTCAGGGGCAGCAGGCTCAGGAAGGTCTGGCTCCCCGGGTAGGCGATCGACCTAGCGCTCCGGGTGCGTCTGAGGGCCTCCGACGTCGGTCTGCTCGAGCAGGGCGGCGAGCTCGAGGAGGTCGCGCTGCATCGACTCGGGGAGCCGCTGGGCGGCGGCGCCGAGGGTCATCACCGGCACGTCGCCGGCCTCCACCACCGGGGGCGCGATCACCGCCACCACCGGCGCGGTCATCGCCAGCTGCGCGGTGGCGACGAGCCGCCAGGGCCAGCGCACCAGCCACACCATGCCGGCGAGCACCAGGGCGAGCACCACGGCGATGCCCGGCACCACCGCCCAGGGGAGTACCGGGGGGACCTGGGTCGCGCTGACCGGTGGGGCCAGGGCGGCGAGCCGGCGTGAGCGCTGCGGCCCGGCGGCGGCCGGCTCGGAGCCGGTGCCCGGCGGCAGCGCGGGCATCAGGTCGGTGGCGGCGAGCGGCGGGGCGTCGGCGGGCGGCGCGGGCGCGGGCTCGGCGGCCGGGGCGGGCGCGGCCTCGGCGGCCGGTGGCGGCGGGGCCGGCACGTCGGCGAGGCCGCGCACCGGGACCGGCGCGGGCACCGTGGCCGGCGGCGGGACCGGGGCCGGGGCCGGCGCCGGCACGGGCGCCGGCGTCGACGGCGGCTCGTCGGGCGGGGTGCGGAGCACCGGCGCTGCGAGGGCGGAGTGGACGGGCGCGCCGATCATCGCCGCCGGCATCAGCAGCAGGGCCGCCAGCACGGCCGCAATCCGCGTCATCGCCACACCATCCGACCTCGCCAATCGGACCGCCCCCGCCGCCCGCGCCGGCGATGCTACCCCAGCGGTCCCCGGCGGGTGGGCGCCGGGCAGGCCGGGGCCACCACCGTCAGCGCGCCGCTGCCCTGCACCGCGTGCACCAGCTGGTCGGCGCCGAGCAGGAAGACCTGGGCGGTGAGGTCGACGCCGGCGCTGCCGCAGGACGGTCCGCCCCTCGGCAGCGCCGCCACCACGGTCTCGCGCTCCGTCAGCGGCTGCCCCGGCTGGAGCACGTGCGCGGCCACGCTGTCGGCGCAGGCACGGCTCTGCCTCGACTCG
>DASXNK010000076.1 GCA_036495095.1 Candidatus Dormiibacterota bacterium
CTGGAAGATGAACACCACCGTGCCCGAGGGCATCGAGCTGGCCCGGGCCGTGGTCGCCCTCGAGCGTCCCGCCGAGGTGGAGGTGGCGGTGCTGCCGCCGTTCACGCACCTCTGGCCGGTGTGCGCCGAGCTCCGTGGCACCGGCGTCCTGCTCGGCGCCCAGAACTGCTTCTGGGAGGACGCCGGCGCCTACACCGGCGAGATCTCCCCGGCGGCGCTGGCGGGCTGGTGCGACCTGGTGCTGGTCGGCCACTCCGAGCGGCGCCACATCATGGGCGAGACCGACGAGCAGGTGGCGCGCAGGCTGCGCCGCGCCCTCACCCATCCGCTGCGGGTCATCCTCGCGGTCGGCGAGACCCTGGAGCAGCGCGATGCGGGGACCACGCTCGAGGTGATCCACCGCCAGCTCGACGCCGCCCTGGGCGGCCTCGACGCGGCCGCACTCGAACGGATCGTGGTGGCGTACGAGCCGGTCTGGGCGATCGGCACCGGCCGCACCGCCACGCCCGAGCAGGCCCAGGAGGTCTGTGCCGCCATCCGCACCCACGTCGGCGGCATCGTGTCGACCGAGGCGGCGGCGGCGCTGCTGGTCCTGTACGGCGGCAGCTGCACTCCCGACAACGCCGCCTCGCTCCTCGCCGAGCCCGACATCGACGGCGGCCTCATCGGCGGCGCCAGCCTGAAGCCGCAGGCCTTCGGGGCCATCGTCGCCGCGGCCGCCGCCACCGTGAACGCTACAGTGGACGGGTGACCGCCGGACCCTGTGTGCTCGTCGTCTGCGACGGCTGGGGCGAGAATCCCGACAGCTTCGGGAACGCCATCGCCGCGGCCCGGACGCCGCGGGTCGACGCCCTGCGCGAGCGCTGGGCCTGGACCACGGTGGCGGCGAGCGGCCTCGCGGTCGGCCTCCCCGACGGGCAGCAGGGCAACAGCGAGGTCGGTCATCTGACCATCGGCGCCGGCCGGGTGCTGTTCCAGAGCCTGCCGCGGGTGACCCTCGACATCGAGCAGGGCGGCTTCTTCGACAACCCGGCGCTGGTCGGGGCCGTGGATCGCGCCCTCGAGCGCGGCGCCGCCCTCCACGTGATGGGGCTGGTCTCGCCGGGCGGCGTCCACAGCCACCTGGACCACGGCCTCGCGGTGGTCGAGCTGGCCCGCCGGCGCGGGCTCGACCGGGTGTACGTCCACGCCTTCCTCGACGGTCGCGACGAGCCGCCGTCGAGCGCTGCCGGCTTCGTGCGCACCTTCGAGGAGGGCCTCGCCCGGATCGGCGCCGGACGGGTGGTCACGGTGAGCGGTCGCTACTACGCCATGGACCGTGACCGGCGTTGGGAGCGCACCGCGCGCGCCTACGAGGTGATCGCCGGCGCCGGCGACGGCATCGCGGAGAGCGCGGTGGGGTACATCGAGGCGCGCTACGCCGACGGTGTCAGCGACGAGTTCGTCGAGCCGGTCTCGATCGTGCCGCCGGGGTCCGATCGGGTGCGCATCGAGGACGGAGATTCGGTCATCTTCTTCAATTTCCGGCCGGACCGCGCACGTCAGATCACCCACGCCCTGGTCGACGTGGACTTCGACGGGTTCGCCCGTTCGCGTCGCGTCGCCGACCTGCACATGGCCGCCTTCTCCGAGTACGAGGGTGGCCTGCCGGTGGCGGTCGCCTACCCCACCGACGACGTGCGTGAGACCCTCGGCGAGGTGGTCAGCGCCCACGGGCTGCGCCAGTTCCACGTCGCCGAGACCGAGAAGTACGCGCACGTGACCTACTTCATCAACGGCGGCCGCGAGGAGCCGTTCTCGGGCGAGGAGCGGAGGCTGGTGCCCTCGCCCAGGGTGGCCACCTACGACAGCAGCCCGGCGATGAGCGCGGATGCGGTGACCGAGGTGGTGCTCGACCGGATTCGCGCCGGCGACGACGCCCTGATCGTGGTCAACTATGCAAATCCCGACATGGTCGGTCACACCGGCGACCTCGCCGCCACCGTCACCGCGGTGGAGGTGGTGGACCGGTGCCTCGGGAGCATCGCCGATGCCGTGCTCGCCGCCGGCGGGTCGATGCTGATCACCGCCGACCACGGCAACGCCGAGCAGAAGATCGACGCCCGCGACGGCTCGCCGCTGACCGCGCACACCACCAGCCCGGTCCCCGTGATCCTCTGCGGCGACGGCGCCACCCGGCTGCGACCGGGTGGCGGGCTCGCCGACGTGGCCCCCACGGTGCTGGGCGTGCTCGGGCTGCCGGTGCCCGTGGCGATGACGGGGCGTGACCTCCGCGACACCGCCACCGACCTGTGACCCCGCCGTCCGCAAGATGCGGGCGCGGCGGTCGTTCCCCCATACGGGTTCGTCCCACTCGCAGCTGGGTGTTGTTCTCTGGGGGTCGGTCTCGTGGCTGCAGGTCGCGGTCATCGTGGTGTGCTGCTGCGCGCAGCGGCGGGGGTGGTCACCGCCCTCGCACTGGTCGGCGCGGCGCGGCCCTTCGTCGCCCTGAGCGCGCCCGCCGGCTCGGTGCCCTCCTTCAGCGTCGACACCGTGTCGAAGGGCGCGGAGGTCACCTGGACCACGATCGACCCGCTGACGACACCGATCGACGCGGCGGTGGTGCAGGACGGCTCGGCGAGGTGCTTCGGCGGGAGCAACAACGGCAACGGCTGCTTCGAGCACATCAGCTCGATGGTCGACCGCCACCATGCCGCCGCCGGCTTCACCGCGAACTACAACAACGGGGACGACATCCTCGGCCTCGCGGTGGTCGACCATCACGCCTGGGCCCCCGCCGACCCGCACACCACCTCGCTGTGCGTCGGCGACGCCATCACCGGGGCGACCCGGCCGACGGTGACGATCATGAAGGGCGCCGACGCCACCCGCTGCCGCACCGCGGTCTCCGGCGAGCGGGTGGTGGCCGACGGGCAGGTGAGCATCGAGGGGATGGCCGACGACGGCCGGAAGGGCGCCTTCTGGTGGAGCGTCGAGCACAACTCGGCGGTGCAGCGCACCGTCGTCGGGCTCAAGCAGGACGGCACCCTCATGGTCGCCGTGGTGTCCGCCAGGAAGAGCAAGGACCGCAACGGCATGACCGTGCCGCAGACGGCGCGGTGGCTCATCGACCACGGGGTGGTCAACGCCATCGCCCTCGACGGCGGCCACCAGGCCGAGGCGTACGTCGACGGACAGGGCTCGATCGTCCCGCTGCAGGCCGGCGAGCCGGAGGTGCAGGTCAGCCTGCTCCTCGGCCACACCGTCCCGGTGACCCCGGCGCCGCCGGTGCCCGCGCCCCCGGCGCCGGCCCCCGCGCCCGCGGTCACGGTGCCCTCGCTCTCAGCGCTGATCCCCACATCGGCCCCGCACCCCGCCGTCGCACGGCGCGGCCCGGTCCCGGGCACCGGCGTGCTCGGCAGCGTGGTGCTGCCCCGGCTGCCCGAGAGCGGCGCCCTTCCCGCGCCCGGCGGGGCGGCGGCTGCCGGGGGCGGACCGGGCGCGTTCTCGGGATCCGTGACCTCGGGCTCGGGCGGCGGCACCGCGTCGGCGGGGGCACCCGGCGGCCTCACCGCCTGGTAGCGACGAGGTCGAGCGTTCACGCCGAGCGTTCCCAGTCGGAGCGCATCGCGCCGAGCAGGGAGGCTGCCACCGGGGCGGAGTCGAGCCCGATGTCGAGCTCGTGGTTGCGCGCGAAGCCGCCGGCGGTCCAGTTGGCGCTGCCGAAGAGGACCCGGTGGCCGTCGGCGACCGCCGCCTTGGCGTGGAGCTTCTCGCCCGCGCCGCGGTAGAGGCGCACCTCGACACCGGCGGCGCGGAGCTGCTCGGCGGAGGCGTCGCTGGGCCGCTGCTCCGGGTCGAGCAGCAGGCGCACCCGCACTCCGCGTGCGTGCGCCCGCTCCAGCGCATGCACCACCGCGGTGTCGGTGAGGACGAAGAGCTCGAGGTCGAGGGTGGCACGCGCTCCCTCGACGAGCTCGAGGGCGAGCGGGTGGATGCCGGTGTCGGGAAGGGTGGTGGCGACCACCACCGCGGGGTCGACCGCCTCGGCGGGGACGGTGACGGCCCGCCCGGTGGTGGCCAGGTCGCGAAGGAAGACCCGCTCGAGGTTCAGCGCGGCGGGACCCCGCACCAGGGCGTCGAAGTCGTGGTTGCGATCCGACGAGCTGCCCCAGTTGATCCCCCCGACCACCGCCGCGTCGCCGCCGTCGACCACCAGGAGCTTGACGTGGTCGATCATCCTCCGTCGCACCGGATAGAGGGACACCGCGATCCCCGCGGCGCGGAGATGGATTGCGGCGGCCTCGCTCGACGGGACCGAGGGGTCGGTGATGAGGGTGACCTCGAGTCCCCGCCGGTGGGCGTCGACGAGGTCGGCGGCGAGGTCGGCGCGGCCGAGCTCGTAGACCTCGACGTCGACGCGGCGGCGGGCGCCCTCGATCAGCTTCCGGATGACCGGGAACGCGACCACGCCCCGGGCCAGGACGCTGACGGTGTCGCCCCCCACCGCCGCGGGTGGCGCCGCCGCGGTGGGATACGCGGCGGTGGTCGCGGCGGGCGCGTCGCGGGCGAGCCCGGGGGAGCAGCCGCAGAGGCCGGCGAGGAGGACCAGCAGAGCGGGGTGGGGGAGGCGGAGGCGGTGAATGAGTGCCATGTCGCGACAATACTACTCAGCAGTGGTAGAGTCAAAGCATGACCACGGGCGAGTTTGCAGGAGCGGGGTCGTGTCGCGGCTATACTTCCCCGGCGCGTCCCGCGGAGGTTCGGTTGGGTGAAGACGGTTCTTTCAGTTCTCCAGGTCATCCTGGCCGTTCTCGTCATGCTTGGCGTCTTGCTTCAGACTCCGAAGGCGAGTGGTCTGGGTGGGACGATCGGAGGCAGTGGGGATATCGGTGGCGGTTACCGTCGCCGTCGCGGCCTGGAACGGAGCCTCCTCCGGGTGACGGCGATCCTGATCGGCCTGTTCGTGGTCCTGTCGGCGATCAACACGTACGTCGGGTCTCACTAAGCCGGGGACGGCGCCGCGCCGTCCAGCTCGCGATCGTCGCCGGCGTCGCCGTGGTCGCCGCCGGCGGCACCATCGCCGCCTCCACCTCCGCCTTCCGACCGGCCGCGCAGGCCGACTATCGCGAGGCCGTGGTCGCCCCCCACCGGCCGCTCATCCTCGACCCGCTGTTCGGCCGCGACGACTCCGCCGTCCGCGACATCGGGCACCTCCTCTATCGCTCGCTGCTGCACCTTGGCCTCGACAGCCGCCCCACCGGCGACCTCGCCGCCACCTGGACGGTGAGCAGCGACGGCCACACCTACGCCTTCACCCTGCCCGCCGACCGGCGCTGGTCGGACGGCAGCGCGCTCACCGCTCGCGACGTCGCCGCCACGGTGTCGCTGGTGCAGTCGTCCGACTTCCCCGATTCCCAGCTCGCCGACGCCTGGAAGGACGTCGCCGTCACCGTCGACTCTCCCACCTCGGTCACGATGCGGCTGCGCCGCCCCCGCGGCTCCTTCGCGGTCGCCGTCGCCGAGCTCCCCATCCTCCCCACCGCGGCGATCGCGCAGCCGGCGGCACAGCTCGCCCGCACCGCGACCCGGCCGCTTCCCACCTCGGGTCCCTACCGGGTGGCCAGCGCGGACGCCGCCGCGGTGCGCCTGGTCGTCAATCCCCACGCACAGCGCGCCCCGCCGATGCGCACCATCGAGCTGCGCCTGGTGCCGACCTTCGAGGATGCGCTGCGCCTCTACGCCGCGGGGCAGAGCGACTCCCTGCTCGCCACCACCGCGGGCCAGCGCGCCGAGGCCGCCGCGGTGCCGGGAACCCATCTCCACGACATGCTCGGCTTCGGCACCGTGCAGCTGCTGTTCAACACCGCCAGCCAGGCGTCGGGTCTCGACCAGCCGGCGGTGCGGCATGCGATCGCGTCCGCCATCGACCGCCGCGAGCTGGTCGCCGCAGCGCTCCCCGGCGCGGGCGTGCCCCAGCCGGATCCCATCCCCCTGGGGGTGCGCTGGGTGCCGCACCCGGCGGTGCCCCCGGCCGACCCCGCGCTGGCGGCCCGGACCCTGGACGCGGCGGGATGGACCCTGCCGGCTCCCGGCGCGGTGCGCACCCGTCAGACCGACCGCCTTGGCGAGCGCCTCATGGTCTCCGACGAGGAGCCGCTCCCCGCCGTCGCCCGGAACCTCGCCCGCCAGCTGCGCGGCATCGGCGTCCAGGTGGAGGTCGACCTGGTGCGGCCGGCGCGGTTCTACGAGATGCTCACCGGCCCGGCGAAGCAGTACGACATGGCGCTCGCCCACATCGACAGCGGCCCCGACCCGGACGTGAGCTCGCAGTGGCGCTCCGACGAGGTGCCGCCCAAGGGCATCAACGTCACCGGCCTCAAGCCCGACTTCGTCTTCGACCGGGCGCTGGACCGCCTCGCCCAGGAGACCGATCCCAAGCTGCGCCGCGCCGCCGTCGAGGAGGTCGACCGCGACCTCGCCGCCAGCGCGCCGGCCGTCTTCCTCTACGGCCCGCTGGTCAGCGTGGCCACGACCGAGAGCCTCGACCTGGCCCTTCCCGCGTCCGGCTCCAGCGCGCAGCGGTACGACCTGGTCGCCGCCTGGCGACGGCTCACCCGATGACGGCGGTGGCCTGTCGCAGAGACGCGGGGATCGGGTAGCATCGGATGCGGCCGCGCCGAGGTGGTGGAACTGGTAGACACGCAGCGTTCAGGGCGCTGTGCTCGTAAGGGCGTAAGGGTTCGATTCCCTTCCTCGGCACCATCGACGGAAAGCTCCTTATTTACCAGTAACTTTCCGGCCCTGGCGGCCCCAATGACACCAACCGTTGACACCAACGGTGGACACCAGCGGGTCGAAAGGCACCACCTTCGGGCCCGTCAGCGCCGCCGCTCCACGCCCGGGCCTCCCGGTGCGTGATGCGTTTCGCATCGTTCTGCGCTACTCTCGATCCATGACCCGTGCCCTCACCCTGCGACTCGACGACGACGACCACGACCGCCTGGAGCGAGAGGCAAGCCGGCTGGGCCTGCGCGCCGGGACCCTTGCCCGCGTCTACGTCCGCGCCGGGCTGGGCGACGACCCTGCCGCCGTCGAGGCCGCCCTGCGGCGACGGGCTGGTACCGAGGCACTCGCGCGCCTCGCGAAGCTCCGCGAGGAGCTGCGCACGGCCGGCCATGTTGGGGTCGACGCGGTGGCGACGGTCAACGCTGCGCGTGGGGAGCTCGACGAGCGCCGGGCCGGGTAGGTGTCGTCGGTCATCGTCGACGCGAGCGTTCTCGTGGTCCTGGTGGCGGACGACCCGCGCGCCCC
>DASXNK010000077.1 GCA_036495095.1 Candidatus Dormiibacterota bacterium
CATTCATGAAGGAATGGCCGGCGTCCGGGTACTCGCGCACGTCGTGGTCGACGCCCAGGCCGGTGAGCGCACCCTCGAGCCGAGCGGCCGCGCCGCGCAGCGTCCGGTCCCTCCGGCCGAAGCTCCCGACGATGGGGCAGGCCCCGGCGAGGATGCTCTCGGCGCTCCTCGGCACCATGCCGTAGTTCACGCTCGACGCCTGGAACCCGTGGCCCGGGGCCAGGAGGAGCGCGAAGCCCCCGCCCAGGCAGAAGCCGATGACCCCGATCCGGCCGGTGCAGTCGTCGCGGCCGGCGAGCCAACCGCGCACCGCGTCGATGCGGTCGAAGGTGGCGCCACGGCGGGACACGAGGTCGCGGAAGGTCGCCTGGAGGCAGACCGCCCTGCGCCCCCATGAGAACAGGTCCGGCGCCACCGCGAGGTAGCCCGCCCCGGCCAGCCAGTCCACCTGGCGGCGGAGGTCGTCGCTCATCCCCAGGAGGTCGTGGATCACGACGACTCCCGGCCACGGTCCCTCGCCCGCGGGGCGGGAGAGGATGGCGCGGAGGTCGCCGCCGGCGGCGGGAATGGTGAGCTCGGCCATCGGTGGCGACCCTAGCACGGGGCCGGCGGGACGGCGCCGCTACCATGTGGGCATGGACCTGCGGTACCGGATGCTGATGGCCCTCAACGCGGCCGACCTCGGCCACCCGATCTGCGACCAGGCGGCGCGGATCTGCGCGGAGATCGCGGAGCAGCACTGCGCCGAGCTCCACGGCTTCACCCCGGCCCCGCCGGAGCGCGTCGCCGAGATCGAGGACATGGTCGAGGACGCCCTCCCCTCCGACGTGGTGCCCGTCCGGACCGGCGGCGGGCCGGCCCCCCGATGAGCGGAGGCGCCGGACCGGCGGTGGGAGGGCCGGTGATCGACGTCCGCCGCGCCGGCGACCGCTTCGCGACCACGCTGTCGTGGCTGGACTCGAAGCACTCGTTCTCGTTCTCGCGGCACCACGACCCGAGGAACACCCACCACGGGCTGCTGCTGGTCAACAACGACGACGTGGTCAGCCCGGGCACGGGGTTCGAAACCCATCCGCACCAGGACATGGAGATCGTGACCTGGGTGCTGAACGGCTCGCTGGTGCACCAGGACTCGACCGGCCACTCGGGGATCATCTACCCGGGTCTCGCCCAGCGGATGAGCGCCGGCACCGGCATCCTGCACTCGGAGAAGAACGACGCCTGGAGGCTCCAGGGCGGTGACACCCACACCGACCCGGTGCACTTCGTGCAGATGTGGGTGGTGCCGGACACCGCGCGGGTCACCCCCGGCTACGAGCAGCTCGAGATCGACCACGAGCTGCTGAGCGGCGGGCTCGTGGTGGTCGCGTCGGGGATGGACGAGCACGCCGGCGACGCCGCGATCCGCATCCGGAACAGGTACGCGGCGCTGCGCGCGGCGCGGCTCCAGCCCGGCGGCGAGGTGCAGCTGCCCGAGGCGCCCTTCCTCCACCTCTTCGTCGCCCGCGGCAGCGTCGACCTCGAGGGCGCCGGCCGGCTGTCCGAGGGCGACGCGGTGCGGTTCACCGCGACCGGCGGCCAGCGGGTCACCGCCATCGAGCCGGCCGAGATCCTCGTCTGGGAGATGCACGCGACGATCGCGTCCCGCTGAGGGCGACCCCGGCCTGGGATTTGCCCGGGGTCGCCGGGCTTCCGTAGGATGGCGGCGAGGCATGGCCAGTGGTGGGTGGAGACGGCACTGATCCCGGAGCCTCGGTACCCGCCCCGGCTCACGGAGTGCTCGATCGTTGGCGCTCTTCGTCTCCGCGCTGATCCTCGGGGTGACCCTGGGGACCATCTACGGCCTCATGGCCTTCGGCATGGTCGCCTCCTACCGGATCAGCGGCGTGGTCAACCTCGGGCAGGCGGGCATCGCCGCGCTCAGCGCCGCCGTGTACTGGCGGATGGAGGCGGTCGCGGGCACGCCCCGGCCGGTCGCCGTTCCCGCCGCCATCCTCCTGGGAGCGGTTCTCGGAGCCGCCCTCGGCCAGGTCACGCTGCGACTGTCGAGCTGGCCGAAGGGACTGGTGATGATCCTCACCCTCGCGATCACGCTGCTGCTCTTCGCCGCCGCCGACCTGGTCCTGCCGCTGAACAATCCCGCGGGGTCACCGGTCTTCGGCGCGAAGGGGTTCGACTTCGCGCTCACCTACGTCACCGCCGACCAGATCGGCTCCCTCGCCACCTGCGTCGTCGTGGTGGCGGTGACCACCTGGGTGCTCCGCAGGACCCGCTTCGGCCTCTTCGTCCGGGTGATCTACGACGACCCCCACACCGCCGCCACCATGGGCATCCCGCTCACCGCCTACGTCGTCCGGGTGTGGGCGATCTCCGGGGGGATGGCCGGGCTGGCCGGCATCCTGGTCAGCACCCGCACCACCCTGGCGACCCCGCTGCTGCTGTTCGTCATGGTGTGGGGGCTCGCCGGCGCGGTGCTCGGCGGGCTGGAGTCGTTCGCCCTCGCGTTCGCCGGCGGCCTGCTCCTCGGCATCGCCGAGGACCTGCTCGGCGCCGAGCTCGCCGGCTCTCTCGGCCCCGGCCTGGAGAACCTCACCGCGATCCTGATCATGGCGGCGGGGGTGCTCTACGCGGGCCTGCGCCGCCGCCACCTGGCCCACCTGCAGAGCTGATGGAGACGCCCGCGGCTCCGAGCCGGCGTCGCCGGCTGCTCACCCCCGGCGCGATCCCGGCGGTCCTGCTCGCGCTGCTGGGGGTGGGCGGCTTCCTCCTGCTCCCCGGCTACCTGCTGTACGCGGGGTCGACGGCATTCGCCGCGGGGCTCATCGGCCTCGGCCTGTTCCTGCCCATCGCCGCGCTCCGCGAGATGCCGCTGAACGCCGCCGGCATCGCCGGGCTGTCGGCGTACCTCTTCGCCCACCTCGCCAGCAACGGCGGGCTCGCCAACCACCTCGCCGGCATCCTCCTGGGGCTCGGCGCCGCGGTGGTGCTCTCCCTGCTCACCGGCCTGGCCTCGCTCGCGGTCACCGGCCTCTACTTCGTGGTCGCCTCGCTGGTCGTCCAGGTGGGCATCGAGAAGGTCGGGTTCTCGATCCCCGGGGTCACCGGCGGGGCGGCGGGGTGGGGGGTGTCGCAGCCGGAGCTCACCGGCTGGTTCGACACCCAGCGTGCCATCTACCTGATCGTCGGCGCGATCGTCCTCGGCCTCGCGCTGGTGGTGCGCGCCGTCCTCCGGTCACGGCTGGGCTTCCAGGTCGTGCTCGTCGGGCACGTGCCCGAGGGCGCCCGGGCGATGGGGCTGCGGAACTGGATGCTGAAGCTGACCGTGTTCGCCTTCAGCGGCCTGCTCATCGGCGTCGGCGGGCTGCTCATCGCCTTCGTGAACGGGTCGCCGCCGCCGACGTTCTCGTTCGGCCTCATCTTCTCGGTGATCTATGTCGCCATCCCGATCGCCAGCGGGATGCGGGAGCTGTCCTCGATCTGGCTGGTGGCGGCGGCGTTCACCGCCATTCCCATCCTGCTCGAGCCGCTCCACCTCTTCCCCAACCTCATCTCGGGGACGATCCTGCTCGTGGCGCTGGTGGCGGGCCAGAACCGGGAGGCGATCGCCGCAAGGATCCGCGCCCACCGCCCACAGGTCCAGGCGGCCGTGCCCGACTCCGAGTGGGCACCGGTCCGGGCGGTCACCATGACCGGCGCGATGGCGGTCGTCGAGCGCCCCGACGCGGTCGTGGGACGCGAGCAACGGCCGTCGCGGTCCGCGGCGGCGCTCGAGGGCCGGGCGGTCACCGTCGACTTCGGCGGCGTCCGTGCCGTCGACGCGGTGAGCGTCCGGGTGGCGCCGGGGCAGCGGGTCGGCATCGTCGGCGCCAACGGAGCGGGGAAGACGACGCTGATCAACGCCCTCACCGGCTTCGTCCCCCACCAGCAGGGCAGCGTCCGGCTGGGCGACGCCGACATCACCGGGTGGAGCCCGATGGCCCGCTCCCGGGCCGGCATCCGCCGGAGCTTCCAGTTCCCCCGCCTCGCCGACGTGCTCACCGCCGAGCAGAACGTCGTCTGCGTCCACGGCTACGACCGGAGCCATCGCGACCGCGTCGACTGGCTGCTGGAGATGTTCGGGCTGGAGGGCAAGCGGACGGCGCCGGTCGCCGCGCTCTCCTTCGGCCAGCGGCGCAAGCTCGAGCTGGTCCGCGCGCTGACCACCCGGCCCCAGGTGCTGATCCTCGACGAGCCGGCCGGCGGGCTGATGGACGAGCAGGGCGACCGGCTCGCCGAGGTGCTGCTCACCCTGCAGGAGCAGGAGGGGTGGGGGCTGCTCGTCGTCGAGCACAATCCCCGGGTGCTCACCGCCCTCGCCGAGCACCTCCTCGTCCTGGAGAACGGCCGGCTGCTGGTCGAGGGCCCCACCGAGACGATCATCCGGGAGGAGGAGGTCCGCCGCGTCTACCTCGGCAGGAGGGTGGACGGGAGCAGGAGGCTGCGGCGCGCCGGCGGGACGGCACCGGCGGCACCGCGGGTCACCGTCACCTCCCGCCTCAAGGGCGAGGACCGACCCGAGGGGGGCGGGCTCCAGGTCCGCGACCTGCACCTCGAGTACGGGCCGATGCCGGTGCTGCGCGGGGTCAGCCTCGACTGCCAGCCGGGGCGCATCGTCGGCGTGCTCGGCGGGAACGGCGTGGGCAAGACCAGCCTGCTCTCGGGGATCGCCGGCCTGGTGGGCACCTCGGCGGGGTCGGTGCACCTCGACGGACGCGACATCTCGCGCTGGCCGGGGTACCGCCGCGGCCAGGCGGGGATGGTGATGATCGCGGAGCGCCGCCGGGTGCTGCCCTCGCTGTCGGTGCGGGACAACCTCCACGCCGGTGGCTGGGGCCTGGACCGGGCGGAGGTCGAGGCCCGGGTCGAGCGGGTCCTCGAGCTGTTCCCGCGCATCGCCGAGCGCCTCGACGTGGCCTCCTACCGCCTCTCCGGAGGTGAGCAGCGGATGGTGTCCATCGGCCGCGCGCTGGTCACCGGCGCCCGCTGCCTGCTCTTCGACGAGCTCTCGCTGAGCCTCTCACCGCGGATGGTGGGCGAGCTCACCGAGATCGTCCGCGCCCTCGCCGACGAGGGCCGGATCGTGCTGCTCGTCGAGCAGTACATCGGCGTGCTCCTCGAGATCGCCGATACCACCCACGTGCTCGAGCGCGGGCGGCTGGTCTTCGGCGGCCCCGGCGACGAGGCCGCCGCCTGGCTCGAGGAGCACGGGTACCTGGCCCAGGCCCAGGCGGTCGGCGGGGCGCCGGCCTAGGCGGGCTCCACCACCGGCGCCGGCGGAGCGGCGGGCCCGTCCTCGGACGACACCATCTCCTGGGTGATCTCCGCCTGGTCACGGGCGGCGTGGGCGTCGTCGCGATCGAGGGCGACGAGGCTCCTCGCCAGGGCATCCGCCAGCCGGTCGAGCGCCAGCCGGGACCTGGCGATCTGCTCGTTGCTGGTCGCGATCGCCTCCACGGCGGAGTCCCTCGCCGTCGTGGTGACGAACTGGAGGCGCGAGGCGCGCTCGCGCACCGAGTGCTCGTGGAGCTGGAGGGCGCGCTCCCGCGCGTCGAGGGCCGCCTCGCGTACGTCCGCAGCACGCTCGCGCTCGTCGGCGAGGCGCTCCCGGGCGTCGGTGTCGTGCTCCCTCCGGTCGGCGAGCCGGTCCCGGTCGCCGGCGATGCGATCACGTTCATCAACCATGCGCCGATCATCTGCCCAGGGTGGGGGGCCGTCAAGACGAGGCGTCGTCACAGTGCAGCTGTCAGCGCGCCCAGTGCGTCGGTGAGCCTGGTGTTCTCGGAGTAGTCGATCGGGCAGGCGATCACCGACACCGCGTCGTCGGCGAGCGCGGTGCGCAGCGTGGGGAGGAGGTCGCCGGCGCTGCGGATCGCGTACCCCCTGGCACCGAACGACGCGGCGTACGCCGGGAGATCCGGGTTGGTGAACGCCACGTGGGACGAGCGGCCGAGCTCGAGCTCCATCTTCCACCGGATCAGCCCATAGCTCTCGTCCACCCAGACCAGGGCGACGAGGGCGATGCGCTCTCTGACCGCGGTCTCCAGCTCCTGGCTGTTCATCAGGAAGCTGCCGTCGCCCATGACCGCGAGCACCTTGGCTGAGGGCCTGGCGAGCTTCGCTCCGAGTGCACCCGGCAGGGCGAATCCCATGGTCGAGAGGGCGTTGGAGACCAGGCAGGTGTTGGGACGATGGGTGGGATACAGCCGCGCCATCCACATCTTGATCGCCCCGGTGTCGGCGAGGACGATGTCGGTGTCGTCGAGCGCCGCGCGGATGTCCGCGACCACCCGCTGAGGCTTCAGCGGAAACGACGCATCCTGGGCTCCACGGTCGAGCTCGGCGCGATGCAGGGCACGGATGCGCATGTCCGCTGCGGCGATGGCCGCCCGCGGGGGAACCATGTCCGCCAGCCGTTCGAGAGCCTCGGCGATGTCGCCGATGGCCTGCACCTCCGGGAGGTAGTGGGTGTCCGTGTCAGGGCTGAAACGGTGGAGGTGCAGGATGCGCTTGTCGGCGTCCGGGTTCATGCGCGCCGGCGCGAACTCCTGGAGCTCGTAGCCGACCGAGACGATCACGTCGGCGGTGTCGAATGCGAAGTTCTGGTAGTCGTGGAGCATGAAACCCATCGGTCCCAGGGCGTTCGGGTGCCGGTCGTCGATGGTGCCCTTCCCGTGAAAGGTCGTCGCCACCGGCAGCCCGGCTCGCTCGGCGAAACGGGTCAGTGCGCGCGACGCACCCTCTCCGGCGCGGGCGACTCCGCCACCGGCGAGCACGACGGGACGCCGGGCCGCCGACAGGATCTCCACCAGGGTCTCGAGGTCCGCCTGGCGCGCCGTGCCGGCGGTCGCTCGGCACCGGGGCAGTGGCACCAGGGTGTCGGGGATGGCGCAGGCCTCGATGTCCTCGGGGACGGCGAGGTAGACCGCACCGCATCTCTCCGCCTGAGCAAGGTCGAAGGCGCGACGGACCAGCTCCGGGACGGCGGCGGGCGTGGGCACCACGTCGGCGCGCTTGGTGACCGGGCGGAAGAGCGCGACCAGGTCCACCGCCTGGTGGGTCTCCTTGTAGCTTCGTTCGCGCCCCACGGTGGCGGAGATGGCCACCAGTGGGGTCGAATCGGTCTGCGCGTCGGCCACACCGAGCAGGAGATTGATCGCCCCCGGACCGAGCGTGGCGCAGCACACGCCGGCCCGGCCCGACAGCCGGCCGTAGATGTCCGCCATGAACGAGGCGCCCTGCTCGTGCCGCACCAGGATGAAGCGGATCGACGAGCCGTTCAGCGCATCGACGAAGTGGATGTTCTCCTCGCCCGGGATGCCGAAGAGGTACTCGACTCCCTCCCGCTCCAGGCAGGCCACCAACAGCTGTGCCACGGTCCGATCCCGCATCGCCCACCTCGTCGACGTCTCAGCGTGTGCCGCTCACGGGCGAGGTGCAATGTACCGCCGCGGGGGGACGGAGGGCGAATCCGCGTCGAACCCGTCGAACCCTGGCTCCTTCCCTGCCCGATGACCGTCGATGCGAGCATTCGGCAACTTTGTCGTATGCACAGTTGTGAGAACGACGACTGCGCTCGGCCGGTATTGTCGGGAGGTCGATCACCATCGATAATCAGCCACCACCCCAGGCCATCGGTCGCCATCGAC
>DASXNK010000078.1 GCA_036495095.1 Candidatus Dormiibacterota bacterium
CGTGCTGGACCACCCGCACCAGCCGCGGGATGCCGGTGACGCTGACGTACACGGTGGAGGGCGAGGCACCCGGCGCCTTGCCGTCGTCCTCGATGGCGACGACCCGCTGGCCGTTGACGGTCGACACCGGCCCCCGGGTCAGCCCGCCGTGCTCCAGCCGCCCGCAGCGGACGGTGTTGGCCAGGGTCAGCGAGCGGGCGTTGGTGGCGAGGTCGCCGGGCGCGGTCACCCAGGGGCCGCTCTTGCTCTGCGCGGCAGAGACCCTGTCCGGGGTCACCACCAGGTAGATCGACGTCCCCTGCGCGGTGAGGGTGATGCTGGCGGCATTCTGGGTGTCGAGGACGTCGATGTCGTTGGTGGCCCCGGTGGTGTCGACCTGGTGGCCGGCGATGTGCACCGACTGCTCCTTCGCCATCGCGGTGAGAAAGTCGTCGTAGATCTGCTGGGCGCTGCGGGTCTCCTCCGCTCCGGCGGTGGGCGTCGTGGTGGTCGACCCCGACGAGCCGCAGGCGGCGAGCCCGGCGGCGGCGAGCAGGAGCAGGGGGCGGTGAGGGCGGTTGGTCATGAGCATCTCCGTGATCGAGCCGCATGGTAGCGCTGCGGTCACTGGGCTCAGAATGCCCGCGGATTGGGCTGTTCGCCCCATTGACCGGCGCCGTCCCGCGCCCCAGGATTCGCCCGGAGATGCTGGGCCCCAGGGACGTGCCGAGCGGAGACGCCGAGGCCGTGATCGCCGAGGTCCATCTTCTCTACCCCGCCGTGTACCGCCGCTTCCAGGCGTCCCGGCAACGCATCCCCGGGTCCGACGTGACCCCGCGCATGCTCGGGCTGCTCCGCCTCCTCGCCGTCGCCGGCCCGCTCAGCGTCGGTGAGCAGGCGCAGCACCTGGCCCTCAGCCGGGCGACCGCCACCGAGCTGGTCGACCGGCTGGAGAGCAAGGGGCTGGTGGTCCGGATCCGCGACGGCCACGACCGCCGCCGGGTCATCGTCTCGCTCACCGAGGCGGGCCGCATCCGGGCCGCGGCCCACCCCGAGGTTCTGGCCTGCGACGACCTGATCCGTGCCGTCGAGCAGATGAGCCCCGCCGACCGCCGCGCTCTCATCGTCGGGATGCGCGCCCTCCTCGCCGCCGCCGAGCAGGTCGCCGGTGACGAGATCCATCGCGAGGTCGGCTAGGGACGTCCGCCCGGCGCCCGGCACCCGGTCAGCCGAGGGGGATGATCTCCACCAGCGTGCTCTCCGGCACCCGGCTGCCCGCCGCCGGCAGCGCCACCAGGCAGTCGGCGAGCACCATCGAGCGGAGGATCCCCGAGCCCTGGGCGCCGGTGAGCCGCACCCCCGGTGGCCCCCCGTCGGGGTCCCGCTCGAGGATGCCCCGGTGGAAGGTCTCGAGCCCCTCCGGCTTGTCCATCGGCTCCAGGGTCACCGCCACCGAGCGGGGACGGTGGGGCTGGGTGGCCCCCTGGAGGGCGAGGATCGCGGGCCGGGCGAAGAGCTCGAAGGTGACCTGGCTGCTCACCGGGTTGCCGGGCAGGCCGATGAACGGCACCCCGCGCACCGAGCCCACCGCCAGCGGCCGGCCCGGACGCATCGCCACCCGCCAGAGGTCGAGCGAGCCCATCTCCTCGACGACCTCGCGGACGTGGTCGTGGTCGCCGACGCTGACCCCCGCGCTGGTCACCACCAGGTCGCAGCGCGCCCCCTCCTCGAGGAGGCGGCGGAGGTCGTCCAGGGTGTCCCGGGCGATGCCCAGCCGCACCGCCTCGCCGCCGGCGTCGCGCACCGCCGCGGTGACCGCCACCCCATTGCTGTCGACGATCTGCCCCGGCCCGGGCTCGCGCTCCGGGTCGACCAGCTCGTCGCCGGTGCTCAGCACCGCGACCCGGGGCCGCCGTCCCACCTCGAGCCAGACCTCGCCGAGCGCGGCGCAGGCGGCGAGGTCGCCCGAGCGCAGCCGGCGCCCGGGGGTGAGCACCTCGTCACCGGCGCGCATGTCCTCGCCGGCGAGGCGCACGCTGGTGCCGAGCGGGGCGGCGACGCGGATCGCGACGCTGTAGCGGCCGTCGTCGGTGTCCTCGTGGCGCACCACCGTGTCGGCGCCCTCGGGGAGCGGGGCCCCGGTCATGATCCGCATCGCGCTGCCCGCGTGCAGCCGCCGCGAGGGCACGGTGCCCGCCCGCGACTCGCCGCGGACGGGGAGGACCGTGGGCTGCTCGGCGGTCGCCCCGGCGATGTCGGCGGCCTGCACCGCGTACCCGTCCATCGCCGAGTTGGCGAACGGCGGCAGGGTGCGGCGGCTCACCACCGGCGCGGCGAGCACCCTGCCCAGCGCCTCGGCGAGCGGCACCCGCTCGGTGGAGAGCGGGGTCAGCGCCGCGAGGATGCGGGCCTGGGCGTCGGCGACGGAGAGGGGTGCGACCATCGGGGGGAAGGATAGGCGCCGAGGGCTAGAAGAGGCGGGTGACCGTCGCCGTCGAGGTGGTGACCGCGGGATTTCCGGCGAGGTCGGTGATCGCCGCCACCGGGCTGACGGTGACCGCGGCGGATCCCGCAGCCAGCCCGCCACCGATGCCGCCGCCGCTCGGCGTGACCGTTCCGAGCAGGATGGAGACGGTCGTGTTGGAGTTGGTCAGCGTGATCGCTCCGGTCGCGGTCCCCTGGACGCTGGTGCCGAGCAGGCCGAGGTTCAGGTAGCTGTTGTCGATCGAGATCGGCGACGACTGGATCACGCCGTTCATGGACAGCGTCGACGAGCCGCCACCCCCGAGCACGCCGCCAGTTCGCGACTCCGTCACCGTCGTGGTCCCCGGGACCGACGTGGGAGCCAGTGCCTCGCTGAAGGTGAGGTTCAGCGCGTCGCCGGACTCCATCTTCCCGGAGGTGCCGCCGCTTCCCTGCACGCTGACGGCGGTGACGAGGGTGGGAGCGACGGTGTCCTTGGTGGTGGTCCCGGTCTTCGCCGTGGAGACGTTGCCCGCCAGGTCGGTGGAGGTCGCGCTCACCGCGACCGGGCCGTCGGTCAGGCCGGTGGCGTTGAGCGCGCCGACGGTCACGCTGCCGCCGGCCGCGCCCGGCCCGGCCACCGTCCCGCTCACCACCGTGCCACTGGTCAGCGACACCGCCACGGTGTCCGTGGTGGCGTTCCCGGCGTTCGCGGGAATGGTCACCCCGTAGTTGACGGAGCCCTTGTTGGCGATGTTGATGTAGGCGCTGCCGGTGCCTCCGCCGTTGCTGATCGCCACCGCGGTCGGCGCGGCCGGTGCGACGGTGTCCTTGGTGGTGGTCGCCGTCGCGGCGGCGGAGACGTTGCCGGCGAGGTCGGTGGCGGTGGCGCTGACCGCGACCGACGCATCGGTGAGGGCGGTGGCGTTGACCCCGGTGACACCCACGGTGCCGCCGGCGGAGCTGAGGCCGGCGTGGGTCGCGCTCGCCGAGGCGCCGCTGGTGAGGGTGACGGTGATGGTGTCGGTGGCGGCGTCGCTG